>NZ_JBSGCY010000134.1:0-17447 GCF_053602115.1 Nocardia sp. NPDC004582
ATGCCGCCCGGCCCGCCGAGCCGGCGACCACGGTCCGGCTCGACTGACCCCACCCCGGAAACGCCGCGGGGCACACCACCACCGGTGTGCCCCGCGGCGATGCGCCGCGTCAGTCGACGTGGTCCGGGAAGGCCTGCTGGCGATGGCCGCCCCGGAGGGTGCCCTCCAGATAGGCCGCCTTGCACGCGCGACGCGCGATCTTGCCGCTGGAGGTGCGCGGGATGGACCCCGCGGGCACCAGCAGCAGGTCCCGGACGGTCACGCCGTGTCGCTTGGCGATGGCCGCCCGGACGGTCTCGGTGATCGGCTCCGGATCGAGTTTGGCCGCGCCGGTGCCGCGTTCGGCCACGATGACCAGTTGCTCGGCGCCGGTGGCCGGTTCCGCGCCGTTGACCGTCACCACCTGGCCGGGCAGCTGGTCGCCCGCGACCGAGAAGGCGGCCACGAAACCGGGGCGCAGCGCGGTGCTGGACTCCTGGGCGGAGTACTCCAGATCCTGCGGATAGTGATTGCGCCCGTCCACGATGACCAGATCCTTGACCCGGCCGGTGATGAACAGCTCGCCGTCGTAGTACGCGCCGAAATCGCCGGTGCGCATCCAGTTCGCCTCCGGCTCGGTGCCTTCGGCGTGGCTCTCGGGCTGCCGGGCGACGATCCGGTTGTGGAAGGTGGCCTCGGTCTCCTGGGGACGGCCCCAGTAGCCGCGGCCGATGTTCGCGCCGTGCAGCCAGATCTCGCCGACCTCGCCGTCGGGCTTCTCCGCGCCGGTCTCGGGATCCACGATGGCCGCCCACTGCGATAGCGCCACATACCCGCAGGACACCTGGGACACAGCGTTTTCCGCGTGCTCGTCGACCTCGACCATGCGTCCGGCATTGAGTTTGGTGCGATCCACCCAGACCGTGCGGGCCTCGTCCTCGCGTTTGGTGGCGGAGACGAACAGGGTGGCCTCGGCCATGCCGTAGCAGGGCTTGATGGCGGTCTTGGGCAGGCCGTAGGGGGCGAAGGCGTCGTTGAACTTCCGCATGGAGGTCACCGACACCGGCTCGCTGCCATTGATCAGGCCGATCACATTGGAGAGGTCCAATTCCTCGCCGGGCTTGGGCAATCCGCGCGCGGCCGCGTGCTCGAAGGCGAAATTGGGTGCGGCGGCGAAGATCTCGGCGCCGTCCTCCTGGGCGGCGAGTTCCTTGATCCAGCGGTGCGGCCGGCGCACGAAGGCGCTGGGCGACATGATGGTGATGTACTTGCCGCCCAGGGTGGGCAGGATGACGGTCAGCAGCCCCATGTCGTGGAACAGCGGCAGCCAGGTGACGCCGCGCGCCTTCTCGGTGATGCCGATGGCGTCGATCATCTGCAGCAGGTTGGTGCCGACCGCCCGGTGGGTGATCTCGACACCGGCCGGGATGCGGGTCGACCCGGAGGTGTACTGCAGGTAGGCGACATCGTCCATGTTCAGGTCCGGACGCACCCAGCTCTCGCCGACGCCGTCCGGGATGGCCTCCACCGCGATGATGCGCGGACGTTGCGGCGCGGGCAGGTGTTTGAAGATCTCGCGCACTCCGGCCGCGGCCGAGCCGACGGTCAGGATGGCCGCGGGCTTGCAGTCCTCGAGCACCGCGTAGAGCCGGTCGGTGTGGCCCTGCTCGTCCGGATCGAACAGCGGCACCGCGATATTGCCCGCGTACACCGAGGCGTACATGGCCACGATGTAGTCCAGGCCCTGTGGCGCCAGGATGGCGACGCGGTCCCCCGGCTGCGTGACCTGCTGCAGCCGGGCGGCTACCGCGCGCAGCCGGACACCGAAGCGGTTCCACGTGATGTCGTGGTATTCGCCGTCGCGTTCGCGTGAATAGTCGATAAAGCGGTAGGCGAGCTCGTCCCCGTTGGCCGCGGCATGCTTGTCGACCAGGTCGACCATGGTCTGGTTGTCAGGGATGTTGATGTGGCCGTGCTCGTCCAGATAGTCATCGAAGGTCTCGCCGATCATTCCCTATCCTTTTTCAGCTCGCGGTCCGTCAGAACCGCGCAGTGACACCGAACAAAGATCGACACGAAAGCCCGAATGTAGCTGGGGGCTTGGGGACTCTAGCAGAGGGTCAGTACCTGCCGAAAGCGATGGCGACGTTGTGCCCGCCGAAGCCGAAGGAGTTGTTGAGCGCGTACTCGTAGCGCCCCGGCCGGGCCTGGCCCTTCACCACGTCGAGGTCGATCTCCGGGTCCTGGTTCTCCAGATTCAGTGTGGGAGGAACGATTCCGTCCCGCACGCTGAGCACGGTGATCACCGACTCCAGCGCACCGACCGCGCCGATCGAATGTCCGAGCGCGGACTTGGGCGCGTACACCGCGGCATGATTGCCGACCGCTTGCCGAATCGCGTTGGCCTCCGCGGTATCCCCGATCGGGGTGGCGGTGGCGTGCGCATTGATATGGGTGACATCGGATTTGGCCAGGCCCGCGAACTCCATGGCGCGGCTCATGGCGCGGGCCGCGCCGGTGCCCTCCGGATCGGGGGCGACCAGGTGGAAGCCGTCGGAGGTGATGCCCGCGCCCATGATGCGGGCGTGGATGGTGGCCCCGCGTGCCTTGGCGTGCTCCTCGGTCTCGATCACCATGAGCGCCCCCGCCTCACCGAAGACGAAACCGTCGCGTTCCATGTCGAAGGGGCGGGAAGCGCCCTTGGGATCGTGGTTGCGGGTGCTCATGGCGCGCATCATGGAGAACCCCGCGATGGGCAGCGCCTGGATGGAACCCTCCACGCCGCCGGTGACCACCATGTCGGCATCGCCCATGACGACCGTGCGCCAGGCGTTCGCGATCGCCTCGGAACCGGACGAACAAGCCGAAACAGGCGTCGACACACCGGCCCTCGCGCCCAGCTCGACACCCACGCAGGCGGCCGCGCCGTTCGGCATGACGGCTTGCACGGTGTGCGGCACCACCTTCCGGTAACCGCCGTTGATCAGCTTGTCACGGGTGGAGATGAGCATCTCCGCGCCGCCGAGACCGGTGCCGATGGAGATGGCGAGGCGATCCCGGTCCACCTGCGGGGATCCGGCGTTGGCCCAGACCTCGCGGCCGAGCACCATGGCCATCTGCTCGACGTAGGACAGGCGCCGGGCCTCCGCCTTGGACACCTGGTCGGTGGGCGACACCTTGAGATGCCCGCCGATCCGGACCGGGAGGCCGAAGTCGTCGAGGAAGCTGTCCTCGAGGACGTCGATCCCGCTCTCGCCGTTGAGTAGCCCCTTCCACGTCGAGTCGACGTCTCCCGCGATGGACGTGGTCGCCGCCAGCGCGGTGACGACGACACTGGGGTATTTCCGGCGGTTGGTCGTCTGCATGTTCACACTCTCCGTAGCAATGCTTCGGCGAATCGAGTGTCGATCCGCGTGGGCTGTCAAGGGCTGGTGGAAACTGACGAGCGGGCCTGGCTGTCGAGACTTCGGCGGGGTGATGAGGCCAATCTTCGGCGAACTGGGCTAGATTATCCGAGGCGAAGCCGACCAGTCCCATTAAGCGACACGCGGGCATCCCTTTTCAATCTTCAGGGTCCCTCTCGACGCGGCGGCCGATCGCCGGATCTCCCGAGCATCATTCCCGCAGTGCCGAGCCATTTCAAGGGAGGGCATACGATCGTGGCCAGGAGTCTCACGCAGTTGGAGCTGCTCCTCGAGCTGGAACCCGTTGCCGAGCAGAACGTGAACCGCCATCTATCGATGGCCAAGGACTGGCACCCGCACGACTACGTCCCGTGGGACCAGGGTCGCAACTTCGCAGCTATGGACGGCACGGACTGGCAGCCCGAACAGTCGACACTCAGCGAAGTCGCGAAGGCGGCGATGGTCACCAATCTTCTCACCGAGGACAATCTGCCCAGCTATCACCGGGAAATCGCCGAGAACTTCTCCCAGGACGGTCCCTGGGGCACCTGGGTGGGCCGCTGGACCGCGGAGGAGAACCGGCACGGCATCGTGATTCGCGACTACCTGGTGGTCACCCGGGGCGTGGATCCGGTGGCGCTGGAGCAGGCGCGGATGACGCACATGACGAGCGGCTACAACGCCGCGCAGCTGATCAAGAAACACGCCGGAACCGACTATGTGCCCGCCGATGCCGGATTCATGCATTCGGTTGCCTATGTGACGTTTCAAGAATTGGCCACGCGCGTGTCCCACCGCAATACCGGCAAAGCGTGCGAAGACCCGATCGCGGACCGCATGCTGCAGCGCATCGCCGCCGACGAGAACCTGCACATGATCTTCTACCGGAATATGTGCGCCGCGGCCCTGGACCTCTCGCCGGACCAGGCCATGGAGGCGATCGCCAATATCGTGCTCCGCTTCCAGATGCCCGGGCTGGGGATGCCCAACTTCCGCCGCAACGGCGTGCTGATGGCCAAGCACGGCATCTATGATCTGCGCCAGCACCTCGAGGAGGTCCTGCTGCCCAACCTCAAGAAGTGGAACATCTTCGAGCGCAACGACTTCGGTCCCGCCGGGGACCGCCGCCGCAACGAGGTCGGCGCGTACCTGGAGAAGCTCCAGAAGGACGTGGTCCGGTTCGAGGAACAACGGGACAAGGCCCTGGACCGCGAGGCCCGGCGCACCGGCACCCCGCCGCTGTTGATCAGCTGAATCACCCTGCGGCGCTTGGTGGATGATCAACATCCACCAGGCGCCGTTCGCCGGCGGCCGGTCAGAACAGGGTCATCGGATCGGTGGGTTCGGGGTTGGGCAGGGGTTCCAGATCGGGCACGCGGGCGGCGACCTCGGCGTGGAAGCGGCGGGCCAGGGTGCGGGCGGCCGCGTTGTCGGGCGTGTGGATGAACACCGTCGGGGAACGGCCTTCCCGCAGCCAGGCGACGGTGGTGTCGATCCACGGCTGCCAGCCGGCCACGGTGGCGATGGTGTCGTCGCGGCCGTGATAGCGGACGATCGGGAACTCGGTGAGCGCGCGGGTCCGGCGGGGGTTGTTGGGTTTCTTCGAGGCCGCCTCGTACTCGGCGGCGCTGGTGGGCGGGGCGGCGAACAGGGTGGTGGTGTCGAACGGTATCCACTCCGCACCGGCCGCGCGCAGCACCGCTTCGAGTTGCGCTGTGGCGCGCGGGTTCTCGAAGAAGACCGGGTGGCGCACCTCCACGGCGCAGCGGTGGTGGGACGGGATGGCCTGGAGCAGGTCGGCCAGCGCGGTCAGGTTGGTGAACGAGCCCGGCAGCTGGATCCACAGCGCGTGCAGGCGGCGGCCCAGCGGTTCGATGGCGTCGAGGAAGCCCGACATCTCCTCGTCCACGCCGGTGAGGCGGCGGTCGTGGGTGATGGTGCGGGGCAGCTTCATGACGAACCGGAAGCCGGGATCGGTTTGCCGGGCCCAGGATTCGACGGTCCGGCGCTGCGGGACGGCGTAGAAGGTGGTGTTGCCCTCCACCGCGTTGCACCAGGAGGAGTAGGTGCGCAGGCGTTCGGCCGGGGGTATCGGCTTCTCCTGCCAGTCCGGGTGTGTCCACATTGCGCAACCGACGTAGAGCCGCATACCTGCCACGTTAGGTCAAGGGCTTCTTGGGGCGCAGCCAACCGAAGGTAAGCTCCACTGCCCGCCGCCAGTTGTCGTACTCCTCGGCGCGCAGTGCGGGATCCATGCGCGGCAGCCACTGGGCCGCGACGCGCCAATTGTGGCGCAGGCCCTCGAGATCCGGCCAGAAACCGACCGCCAGGCCCGCCGCGTAGGCCGCGCCCAGCGAGACCGTCTCGGCCACGATCGGGCGCAGCACCGGGATGTCGAGGACGTCGGCGACGATCTGCATGAGCAGGTTGTCCGAAGTCATGCCGCCCGCCACCCGCAGCGACGCGGCCCGCAGCCCGGAGTCGGCGTTCATGGCCTCGAGCACGTCGCGGGTCTGCCACGCGGTCGCCTCCAGCACCGCCCGCGCGATGTGCCCCTTGGTGACATACGAGGTGAGCCCGATCAGCAGCCCGCGCGCGTCGCTGCGCCAGTGCGGCGCGTACAGGCCGGAGAAGGCGGGCACCAGGTAGCAGCCGCCATTGTCTTCCACTGTGCCCGCGAGGGTTTCGATCTCGGGCGCGCTCGCGATCAGGCCGATGTTGTCGCGCAGCCACTGCACCAGCGAGCCGGTCACCGCGATCGGGCCCTCCAGGGCGTACACCGGTTCCGGCCCCACCTGGTATCCGATGGTCGTGAGCAGGCCGTGCTCGGACCGCACCAACTCCTTGCCGGTATTCATCACCAGGAATCCGCCGGTGCCGTAGGTACATTCGGTCTCACCGGGCGCGAAGCAGGTCTGGCCGAAGAGCGCCGCGTGCTGATCCCCGAGCGCGGCCGCGATCCGCACGCCGGGCAGTACCCTCGCCGCCGTGCCGAAATCTCCGGTGGACGGCTGGATCTCGGGCAGCATGGCCCGCGGAATGCCGAAGAACCGCAACAGTTCCGGATCCCATTGCAGCGTGGCCAGATTCATCAGCAGGGTGCGTCCGGCATTGGTGACGTCGGTGACATGCGCTCCCCCGTCCGGTCCCCCGGTGAGGTTCCAGATCAGCCAGGTCTCCATGGTCCCGAACAGCACCTCGCCGCGCTCGGCCCGCGCCCGCAGGCCGGGCGTGCGGTCGAGTAGCCAGCGCAGCCGGGGCGCGGCGAAATAGGTGGCCAGCGGCAGGCCGCAGAGCTCCCGGATACGTTCCGCCCCAGGGGTTTCCCGCAGGCTCTCGACCAGATCCTCGGTGCGCACGTCCTGCCACACGATGGCGCGGGCGACCGGCACCCCGGTGGCGCGGTCCCACACCACGGTGGTCTCGCGCTGATTCGCGATGCCCACGGCCGCCACCTGGTCGGCGGTGATGCCCGAATCCCGCAGGGCGGCGGGCACGATGCGCTCCACATTGCGCCAGATCTGCACCGCGTCCTGCTCCATCCAGCCCGGCCGCGGGTAGTACTGCCGGTGCTCGCGTTGCGCCACGCCGCTCAGGCGGGCGCGCTGATCGAAGAGGATGGCCCGGGTGGAGGTGGTGCCCTGATCGATGGCGAGCACGAACCGCTGCGTCATGGGTGGCCGCTCCCGTCCGCGAGAGTCATTGCGCGCCACCGAGATCCCGCGAGACCGCGGCCGCCGCGTCGCGAACCTGGGCGACCGGCGCGGACCGGATGCGCAGCTGCCCGTCGCAGAGCCGGTCGATCGGCCCGGTGATGCCGATGGCTCCGACCACCAGACCACCCCGGGACCGGATCGGCGCGGCGACACTCGCCGCGCCGGAACGGTATTCGCCGATATCCCCCGCCCAGCCGGCGCGCCGGACCTCGGAGATCGCCCGCCGTAATGCCGCCGGATCGGTGATGGTGCGGTGGGTGAGGGCGGGCAGCGCGCCCTCGCGCATCCCGTCGGCGAGTTCGCCGTCGTAGGCCAGCAGCACCTTGCCCAGCGCGGTCGCGTGCGGCGGCAGTTCCTCGCCGACCGCGAGTTCCTGCTCGGTGTTGTCGGGCCGGAAGACGTGATGGACCACCACCACACCGCCCTCCACGGGCGCGGCGATGCGCACCGATTCGCCGCTGCGCGCGGCCAGGGCGTCGGCCCGGTTGATGGCGCGCGAGCGGAGTTCGTTGGCGTCCAGATGCCCGGCCCCGAGGTCCTGCAGTGCGGGACTCAGCAAGTATTTGCCGCTGACCGGGTCCTGATCGACGAATCCGACGCCCTGCAACGTCCGCAGGATGCCGTGCGCGGTGGGCTTGGCCAGGCCCAGTGCCGTGGCGATCTCGCCGACCGCCATCCGCCCGGACCCGCGGGCCAGCAGCCGCAGCATGGCCGCGGCGCGCTCGATCGATTGAATCGGACCCGGCATACCCGAAACCTATCAGCCAACCGTTCGGCATTGTCGAACGCGCCCTCTGGGCGGACCACGTTCCACTTCGTAGCGTGAGCATCGGGCCCGGTACGGCACCGGTTCCCCCGAAAGGACCGCGATGACGCAGTACGTCGGAGCCATCGATCAGGGCACGACCTCCACGCGCTTCATGGTGTTCGACCACGGCGGCACCGTGGTCGCCCGCCATCAGCTCGAGCATGAGCAGATTCTCCCGCGGGCCGGTTGGGTGGAACACAATCCGGACGAGATCTGGGAGCGGGCCCGCACCGTCATCAAGAGCGCCCTCGCCGGAGCCGGGCTCACCGCCGACGATCTGGCCGCCGTCGGCGTCACCAATCAGCGCGAGACCACCATCGTGTGGAACCGCCGCACCGGACGCCCCTACTACAACGCCATCGTCTGGCAGGACACCCGCACCGACCGGATCGTCGCCGAAGTCGAGCAGGCGGGCAAGGGCGAGCTGATCCGCGAACGCGCCGGACTGCCGCCCGCACCGTACTTCTCCGGCGGCAAGCTGAAGTGGATCCTCGACAACGTCCCCGGTGTGCGGGAGGACGCGGAGAACGGCGACGCCCTGTTCGGCACCCCCGACACCTGGCTCATCTGGAACCTCACCGGCGGCGTCGACGGCGGTGTCCACATCACCGATCCCACCAACGCCTCGCGCACCATGCTGATGGATCTCGAAACCCTGGACTGGGACGCGGAATTGCTCACGGTGTTCGATGTGCCGCGCGGCATGCTGCCGCGCATCGCGCCCTCGTCGAACCCGGCGGGCTTCGGGGTCACCAACCCGGCCGGTCCGTTCAAGGGCGCGGTCCCGATCGCCGGCGTGCTGGGCGATCAGCAGGCCGCCACCGTCGGCCAGGTCTGTTTCCGCCCGGGCGAGGCCAAGAACACCTACGGCACCGGCAATTTCCTCATGCTGAACACCGGCACCGAGATCGTGCGCTCCACGCACGGCCTGCTCACCACCGTCGCCTATCAGTTCGGCGACGACAAGCCGGTGTACGCGCTGGAGGGCTCGATCGCCGTCACCGGGTCGGCCGTGCAGTGGCTGCGCGATCAGCTCGGCATCATCTCCGGCGCGGAGCGGGTCGAGGCCCTGGCCCGGCAGGTCTCCGACAACGGCGGCGTCTACTTCGTGCCCGCCTTCTCCGGACTGTTCGCGCCCTACTGGCGGGCCGACGCCCGCGGCGTCATCGTGGGCCTGTCGCGCCACAGCAACAATGCCCATATCGCCAGGGCCACACTGGAATCCATCTGCTATCAGACCCGCGACGTGGTCGAGGCCATGCAGCGGGACTCCGGTGTCACCCTCGACACGCTGCGCGTGGACGGCGGCGTCACCGCCAACGAACTCGCCATGCAGATCCAGGCCGACTTCCTGGGCGTGCCGGTCTCGCGGCCGGTGGTCGCCGAGACCACCGCGCTCGGCGCCGCCTACGCGGCCGGGCTCGCGGTCGGATTCTGGAGCAGCACCGACGAACTCGTCGCCAACTGGCACGAGGACCAGAACTGGCAACCCACCATGACCGAGGAGCAGCGGCGGCGTGGTTACGCCCGCTGGCTCGAGGCCGTGTCCCGCACCCTCGACTGGGTCGACCTCGACGACGAGGACTGAGCGGTGACCGGCGCCCAGCACAAGCCTGAAAATACCGATAGCAAGGAGCGTTTCGTGTCCGCACAACTGGATCCCGCCTACCGCGCCCGGGCGATTGACGCGCTCGGCGACACCGACATCGACGTGCTCGTGATCGGCGGTGGAGTGACCGGAGCGGGCGCCGCCCTCGACGCCGCCGCACGCGGGCTGTCCGTCACCCTGGTCGAGGCGCGCGACTTCGCCGCCGGCACCTCCAGCCGGTCCTCCAAGCTCATCCACGGCGGCCTGCGCTACCTCGAGCAGTACGACTTCGCCCTGGTCCGTGAGGCTTTGAAGGAGCGCGGCCTGCTGCTCAACAAGCTGGCCCCGCATCTGGTCCGCCCGGTGTCGTTCCTGTTCCCGCTGCAGAAGCACTACGAGCGGTTCTACATCGGCGCGGGCATCGCCCTCTACGACACCATGGGCGGCGCGCGCTCGGTGCCGATGCACAAGCACCTGAGCCGTTCCCGGGCACTGGAATTGGCGCCCGCGCTCAAGGAAGACACCATGACCGGCGCCATCCGCTACTACGACGCGCAGGTCGACGACGCCCGCCACACCATGATGATCGCGCGCACCGCGGCCCAGCACGGCGCGACCGTGCTGACCCGGACCAAGGTCATCGGCCTGCTGCGCGACGGCGAGCGCGTCGCGGGCGCGCGGGTGCTGGATCTGGAAACCGGTCTGGAGCACAGCATCCGGGCCCGCACCGTGATCTCGGCGACCGGCGTGTGGACCGATGACATGATCAAGATGACCGGCGTGGACTTCCCGTTCCACGTGCGCATGTCCAAGGGCGTGCACATCATGGTGCCGCGCGAGAAGCTGGACCTGGGCACCGGCATCGCCATGAAGACCGAGAAGTCGGTGCTGTTCGTCATCCCGTGGGCCGAGCACTGGATCATCGGCACCACCGACACCGACTGGTCGCTGGACAAGAACCACCCGACCGCCACCGCCGGGGACGTCCAGTACATCCTCGACCACGTCAATTCGCTGCTGCGCGAACCGCTCACCCGCGCCGACATCGTCGGCACCTACGCGGGCCTGCGGCCACTCATGACCGGCGCGTCCAAGGAGACCTCGAAGCTCTCGCGCGAACACGCCGTGGCCGAGCCCGCCCCGGGACTGTTCGTCATCGCGGGCGGCAAATACACCACCTACCGGGTGATGGCCGCCGACGTGGTGGACGCCGCCGCCGAACGCCTGGGCAGCGATGTCGCGCCCTCGGTGACCGCGAACCTGCCCATCCTGGGCGCGGTCGGGTACCAGGAGCTGCTCGACCGCGTCACCGAGGTGGCCGCGACAGCGGGGCTGCCCGAGCAGACCGTCACCCACCTGCTGGGCCGTTACGGCTCGCTCACCGACGAGATCTTCGACCTGATCGCGGCGGTTCCCGCACTGGCCGAACCGATTCCGGGTGCCGAGGACTACCTCGCCGCCGAGGCCGTCTACGCCGCCACCCACGAGGGCGCGCTGCACCTGGACGACCTGCTCACCCGCCGCACCCGCATCTCCATCGAGGTGCCCGACCGCGGCCTGCGGGCGGCCCCCGAGATCGCCCGGCTCATCGCCCCGCACCTGGGCTGGGACGACGAACGCACCAACACCGAGATCAACCGCTACTTCGACCGCGTGCACGCCGAGCTGGCCGCGAACGAGGAAAAGGACGACGAGGCGGCCAACGCGGCCCGCATGATCGCCGTCGGCTGATCGGCCCACTCCCCCTAACAGGCCCATCGACCTCGGCGGACGCCGAATGTCGGTGGGCCTTGTTAGCTTTCGCCGCACATCGAGTTGAACGTGAAGCTTGGAGCAAGGCATGAGCGGCGGGGAGACCACGTACCTGGAACTGTCCCAGGACAGCGGTACGGCACACAAGTTCTACGAGGTCGTCGTGGCGGGGACGCAGGTGACGATCCGGTACGGGCGCATCGGCGATGCCGGGCAACGACAGGTGAGTTCCTTTCCGACAGTGGAGAAGGCGCGCGCGGCGGCGGCCAAGAAGGTCGGCGAGAAGATGCGCAAGGGTTACGCGCCCGCGGTGATGGGGCCCGCGCGGCGCGGCCGGTCACCCGGCGCGCCATCGTCAGTCAGCGCTCCACCGCCATGAAGGCCCCGGTGCTGTGGAGCTTCGACTCCGGCGCGGCGGCGTTCGGCATCTTCGTCGACGAGCAGCGCTGCTGGGTCGGCAACGAGCACGGCGACGTGTTCACCCTCACCCCCGACGGCACGGTAACCGGCCGGTTCCGGCTGCCCGACGCGGTGAAATGCATTGTGGCCGACGACTTCTGGATCTACGCGGGCTGCGACGACGGCCGCGTCTACGACCTGACCGGCAAGGTGCCGCGCGCGGCCTACGACATCGCCGCCAATGTCGACATCTACTGGCTCGACATCCACGACGGCATCCTCGGCGTCTCCGACCGGCAGGGCGGGCTCACCGTCATCGACCACGAGGAGGAATCGCTGTGGACGCGACGCAGCACCGGCGACTCCGGCTGGATGGTGCGCATCGACGAAGACGGTGTGTACCACGGTCATTCGAATGGCGTCACCAAGTACGACCTGGCCACCGGCGAGAACCGCTGGCAGGTCGGCACCGGCGGCGCGGTGCTGTTCGGCTGGCAGGAATCCGACGCCGTCTACGCCGGCACCGGGACCCGGCAGGTGCGCATGGTGGCCAAGGACGGACAGGCCGAACGCGCCTACCAGTGCGACGCGGCCGTATTCTCCTGCGCCACTTCACCGGACGGGCGTTTCGTGTTCGCGGGCGACAACTACTCGTCGGTGTACTGCTTCGACGCCGCGGGCAACCGGCTGTGGAAGCTGGCCACCGGCTGCGGCTCGGCGTACTCGATGCAATATTTCGACGAGAAGCTCTACCTGGTCACCACCAACGGCACCCTGGCCTGCCTGGATGTCAGCGAGGCGGCCATCCGCGACGCCGAACAGGGCGTGCTGCCGCGGACGCTGTCGATCAAGGCCCCGGAGATCTCGGCCGTGATGCCCAGCGCCACCGTGGAGGTGATCGCGGAGGCCGGGGACGGCATCGTGGTCGAATGCGTCCAGGAGAACGGCAACCTGCGCGTCCACGTGGTCTCGGCCGGATACCAGCGCGGCTGGAACGTGCAGTTCCCCAGGGAGATTCGCGAGGCCGGGGCGCGGTACGTGGTCGACGCCGTCACCGAGTCGGCCCGCGGCGGCTTCTACCGCGTGCGCGGCGACATCCGCCGGCTGCGCTGAATCACGCTCCGACGCTGGACAACTCGCCCGGGGTCGCACCGAAGCGGTGGAAGTGGGCGGCGGTCACCTCGACGAAGATCGCGCGGCCGGTGGCGACCACGGTATCGCCGTCGGTCAGCTCGGTGTGGATGAACAGCTTGCGACCCTCCCGGCCGACCAGCTTCGAGGTGACCGTCAATTCTCGGTTCAGTTGCACCGGGACCCGGAAATCGACCTCGAGTTTCACGGTCACCGCGGGCAGCTGGAGGGGCATCAGCACCGAGCCGGAGGCCTCGTCCAGGGCGGCGGAGACGATGCCGCCGTGCGCCACGCCGGGCGCGCCCTGATGCCGCTCGTCCAGCACGAAGGTGCCGCGGACCAGGTCACCGCGACGTTCGAAGGTCATGGCCGGGGAGGCCGGATTGGCCGGGCCGCAGCCGAAGCAGCCGGGGTGATGCGGCGGGAAGGGCCCCTCGGCGAACAGGTCGCCGAGGGGCAACGGCGCGGCGTCGCGATCGTTCTCCATACTTAGAAGTTAACGCAGGTTCGCGCCGGGTCCGCAACCCCCGGGTCAGTTCTTCCGGGATGTCGCCTTGCCGCCCGACGGCTTCACGCCGTTCTTGCCGTGCGCGTCGGCCTTGCCGTCGGCGCTCTTCTTGCCGCCCTTGCCGACGCTCAGGATCGATTCCTCGGTGACCTTGGCGTCGGTCTTCTTGCCGCCGCCGTGGTGGACCGCCGCGATCTGCAATCCGTCGTCGTCGGCGTCGATGCGCACGGTGTCGCCGGGCGCCAGCGCGCCCTCCAGGAGTTTCTTGGCCAGGGCGTTGTCCAGCTGCTTCTGCACCGTCCGGCGCAGCGGGCGGGCGCCGAACTCGGGCTGGTACCCGTTGTCCGCCAGCCAATCCATGGCCTGCTCGGACACATCCAGGGCGATGTCCTGGGCGTGCAGCCGGCGGCGGGTGCCGTCCAGCACCAGGCCGACGATGGTCCGCAGCTGCTCCTTGTCGAGGCGGTGGAAGATGATCTGCTCGTCGAGCCGGTTCAGGAACTCCGGCCGGAACTGCTTGCGCAGCCGCTCCTCCAGCTGCGGTTTGATCGAATCCAGGTCACCGTCCTTGGCGGACAGGATGAGATCGGAGCCGATATTGCTGGTCAGGATGACGATGGTGTTCTTGAAATCCACGGTGCGGCCCTTGGAGTCGGTGACCCGGCCGTCGTCGAGCAGCTGCAGCAGGACATTGAACACGTCCGGGTGCGCCTTCTCGACCTCGTCGAACAGGATCACCGAGTAGGGCTGGCGGCGGACCTTGTCGGTGAGCTGGGCGGCGTCGTCGTAGCCGACGTATCCGGGCGGGGCGCCGACCAGCCGGGCCACCGTGTGCTTCTCCTGGAACTCGCTCATGTCGAAACGGATGAGCCGGTCCTCGTCGCCGAACACCGCGGCCGCCAGGGCTTTCGCGAGTTCGGTCTTGCCGACGCCGGTGGGGCCCAGGAACAGGAACGAGCCGATCGGGCGGTTGGGGTCCTTGAGCCCGGCGCGGGCGCGGCGCACCGCCTCGGCCACCGCGATGATGGCCTCGTCCTGGCCGATCACCCGCTGGTGCAGATCCTGTTCCAGCTTCAGCAGTTTCGCGCGCTCCTCGGTGGTGAGGTCGGCGACGGGGATGCCGGTGCGGCGCGAGATCACCTCGGCGATATCGGTGATGGTGACCGTCGGGATCTCGGTGCGGTCCACCTCGTCGGCGGTCTTCTGCTCCAGCTTCGCGATCTCGGCCTTGATCCTGTTGGCCTTCTCGTAGTCCTCGCCCTTGACCGCGGCGTCCTTCTCCCGATTCAGGTGCGCTAGTTTCTCTTCCAGCTCGCGCACCTTGGGATCCGGTGTGCGCGTGCGCAATCGGACGCGGGCGCCGGCCTGGTCGATCAGGTCGATGGCCTTGTCCGGCATGAAGCGGTCGGTCAGGTAGCGGTCGGAGAGTTCGGCGGCGGCGATCAGCGCCTCGTCCAGGTACCGGACCTGGTGGTGCTCCTCGTACACGTCGGCCAGGCCGCGCAGGATCTCGATGGTGTCGGCCACCGACGGCTCGGACACCATGACCGGCTGGAAACGGCGTTCCAGCGCGGCGTCCTTCTCGATGTATTTGCGGTACTCGTCGATGGTGGTCGCGCCGATGGCGTGCAATTCGCCGCGGGCCAGGGCGGGCTTGAGCATATTGCCCGCGTCCATGGAGCCCTCACCGCCGCCGCCCGCGCCCACGATGGTGTGCAGTTCGTCGATGAACACCACCAATTCGTCCGAGTGCGCGCGCACCTCGTCGAGCACCTTGGTGAGCCGCTCCTCGAATTCGCCGCGGTATTTGCTGCCCGCCACCATGGAACTCACGTCCAGGGCGACGACGCGGCGGTCGGCCAGGGTGGCCGGCACGTCACCGTTGACGATGCGCTGGGCCAGGCCCTCCACGATGGCGGTCTTGCCGACGCCCGGATCACCGATCAGCACCGGGTTGTTCTTGCGTCGCCGCGACAGGATCTCGACGGTCTGCTCGATCTCCTCGGCCCGGCCGACCACCGGGTCGACCTGGCCCGCCCGGGCCTCCGCGGTGAGATCGCGGCCGTACTCGTCCAGGGTCGGGGTGTCGGAGGGCTCCTTGGCCGCCGCGCCCCCGGTGGCCGCGGGCATCTTCGCGCCCGCCAGCGCCTGGGCCGCCGCGCTGTCGGTCAGGCCCGCGATGCCCAGCAGGATGTGCTCGGGCCCGATGTAGCTGCTGCCCGCCTCGGCGGCGCCGCGCTGCGAATTGCGCAGGGCCAGTTTGGCGGCCGGGCTCAGGGCCAGGGCGTGGTCGGCGCCGTGCGCGCCGACGCCGCTGCCCGCCGCGGTGCGCATGTGCTCGCGCAGTTGTTCGGGATCACGGCCGATCTCGGCGATGATGCTGCGCGCGGGCTCGATGGCGGCGGCCGCGTAGAGCAGGTGCTCGGGGGTGATCTCGGCGCTGCCCCAGTCGTGGGCGGCCTGGCGCGCGGTGTCGACGACCTGTTTGGCGCTCTCGCTCAGCAACCGGGTCAGGTCGATGCGCTGCACCGGCGGCCGGCGCGACATTCCGGATCCGAAGAAGCGGTCGAAGATATCGTCGAAGGAATCCATCGAACTGGGCCAGCCCTGCGTCATGCGGTCACCTCGCGGCTTCGGGTGACGCCCCGGCAGACCCGGTGGGACTCGGAATGGCAACGAGCCGGCCGATGCGTCAGCTAACGGATGGCGAACTCGGTGACCACAGTAGTAGCCTCGGCCGCTGTGAGCGACCTCTACGGAGATCTCGATACCCGCGCGAACCGCTCCGCCGACGTGCGGCGCGGACTGTCAGCGGGCCGCGAGGACCTGTAGAAACGGCGCGTAGTCGCGGACGTGCCCATCGGTCCAGTCCCAGAACGAGGCCGGGTCCACCGCCACCCCGCGCTGGAGCATCAGATGCCAGCCGTCGTCTCGCTTTTCCCACATGTCACCGTCCCGATCGACGTACATGCCGGTGCTTTCGGGCTCGATACCTGTCTCGCCCACAACGATCACCCCTAGAATCAAGGTTGCTTCTGTTCGGAAGCATTCTCCCTGACACCTGTCGTTCACTTTCGACCGGGGTGTGGCAATGCGGTCGCCGCGCATAGCGACCGCGCCGATTGTCGCGAGAAATCCAGGAGAGCCAATGGCCTGATTTGTCAGTTTTGGCCCGATATGTCAGAGACCGCTGCCGACCGGCCCCGGCACCCCGCCGAATTTCCCGCGCTCGGATTTGCGCTGGCTAATTCTTGGCGCGCTGGTAGGCCTCGACGATCTCGGCCGGGATACGACCACGCGAGGAAACCTGATGCCCCTGGGCCCGCGCCCATTCCCGGATCGCGGTGCTCTCCTCGCGGTCCACGGCCGGACGGGTGCGGCCGCCGGCGGCCACCTTGCGCTTGGAACGACCCACCTTGCGGGCCTTCTCCGACCACGGTTCCAGGGCTTCCCGCAGCTTACCGGCGTTCTTGTTCGACAGGTCGATCTCGAAGTCGTTGCCGTCGATCGAGAAAAAGACGGTCTCGTCGGCCTTCGATTCGCCGTCGTAGTCGTCAACCAGAGTTACGGTGACTTTCTTCGCCATGGACTGCCCTTCCACGTGTAGGTGCCGCTATTCGCCGAAATGCTAATCCCGCGGGATGCAGGATTCAAACTAGGCGCGAATCGAATTCGGGGCCACCAGACAATTCAGCTATTACCGATGAGACCCTTCGGTCTTCAGCACACCCGGAATGCGGCCAAGCGCCACCCGGAACGACCGCGGACAATGCGTGCCGCGAGCGCGAAATGCCGACCGCCGCGATCGTAGGCCGCGCAAACCTCACCGCCGCCGGTCCCGGCCATGATCACATCCACCCTGGTGAGGGTGGCGGTCCCGAGCTCGCGACCCGGTAGCCCGCGCCCGCCGGCCAGGGTGCGCACCGCCGCCACCACCGCGGGCTCCGCGAGCGGGGCCAGCTGCCCCGGCGGCCGCCGACCATCCAACACCTCGAGCGCCAATCGCAGGGCGGTTCGGGCGAATTGCCCTGCGCCGGTGTTGCGTTCGTCACTCCGCCCGGAATTCACAGGGTGCGAAGACCGCAAAACCCGCTGCAGACCGGCCGGGCGCGACGCCCGCGCCGCCGATTCGAAGTCCGCCCGCGCCCGGCAGCCCGGCGCC
>NZ_JBSGCY010000135.1:0-17174 GCF_053602115.1 Nocardia sp. NPDC004582
GGCGGCGGGCACCCCCGCCGCCGGGGCGCCCGCGGCGCCGGCCGGGCCCGATGCCGTCGCCATCGACAATTTCGCGTTCGGTCCCGGTTCGCTGACCGTCACGGCCGGAACCACGGTGACCTGGACCAACAAGGACGAGGAGCCGCACACGGTGGTCGCCGACGACGGGACCTTCCGGTCGCCGACGCTGGGGACGGGCGCGACCTACACGTTCACCTTCCCCAAACCGGGCACCTTCGCCTACGTCTGCTCGATCCATCCGTTCATGCACGCGACCGTGGTGGTGACGCCATGAGCACCGAGGAGGACGCCCGCGATCCGCAGCGGATGACGCGCCGCCAGCTGATGCGGCACAGCGCCTGGTTCGGCGCGGCGGTGGGCCTGGCGGTGGTGGGCGGCGAGGTGGTCTCGCACGTGGCGGGCAGCGCACTGGCCGCCCCGGCACGGCCGACGCTGCGGTTCGCGCAGGTCAGCGACAGCCACATCGGATTCACCGGGACCGCGAACACGAGTGTCACCGACACCTTCTCCGAGGCGATCGCGCAGGTGAATTCGCTGGGCTATCAGCCCGATTTCGTGATCCACACCGGTGATCTGACTCACCTCGCGACCGCGGAGCAGTTCGATCAGGTCAAGCAGATGATGGGCGGGTTGTCGACGCCGCACGTGTTCACGGTTCCGGGAGAACATGATTCGAGCGATGACGGCGGCTCGCGGTACCGGTCGGTGTTCGGCGGCGGCACCCGCGGTGACGGCTGGTACAGCTTCGACATCGCGGGCGTCCACGTGATCGGGTTGGTCAACACCCTCAACCTGAAGAACCTGGGCCATCTCGGGCAGGATCAGCTCGACTTCGTCCAGAAGGACGTGGCCGGATTGTCCAGCGACACACCGATCATCGTGTTCAGCCACATCCCACTGTTCGCCATGTACCCCCAATGGGGCTGGGGCACAGACGATGCCACGCAGGCGCTCAGCTACCTGAAGCGGTTCTCGTCGGTCACCTGCCTCAACGGCCATGTGCACCAGTTGTTCACGAAGACCGAGGGCAATGTCACCTTCTACAGCGGCACCACCACCGCCTATCCCCTGCCCAAGCCCGGCGACGGGCCCGCGCCCAAGCCGGTGACGCTGCCGGCGGGCAAGCTGCACCAGGCGCTGGGAATTCGCGAGGTGACCTTCCAGAAGGGGCAACAGCAACTCGCTATCAAGGAGCAGACGTTGAAATGACCACTGCCGACCGGCGTGTCGCTCGCGGGTCTCACACGAGTGTCATTTCACAGGGATGACCTGGTGATGGATGATCGAAAACGGCGAGTAATCTACTAGGCTGGGCAGTAACAAGATGCTGTGCAGCGATGCGGCGCACGGCGATTACAGGAGGGAAGCCATGCCACCCCGCCGTTTTCGGACGAACGCCGCAGCGAGCGTATTGGTCACGCTCGCGCTGGTGCTGGCGGCCTGCTCGTCCAATCTCCCGAGCGGGAAGGTCGGTCCGCGCACGCCGGTCGAGCAGTCCATCGTGGTGTCGCCCGCGCCGGGCTCGGACAAGGTGGATCCGTCGGCGCCGGTGAAGGTGAGCACCACCGGGGGCGTGCTGACCGATGTCGTGCTCACCAATGAGGACGGCAAGGTCATCGAGGGCACCTACACGCCGGACAAGACCGCGTGGAAGCCCAACGACCAGCTCGGCTACGGCCGCACCTACACGCTGAAGGCTTCCGGCGTCGACGTGACCGGTCCCACCGGGCCGGTCACCTCCACCTTCACCACCATCAACCCGAAGAACCAGACCAAGGTGTATCTGAACACCACGGGCGGGCAGGCCATCGTCGACGGCAACAGCTACGGTGTGGGCATGGTCATCGTCGCGCACTTCGACGAGGACATCCCGGACCGGGCGGCCGCGCAGAAGCGGCTGGTCGTCACCACCGATCCGCCGGTGGAGGGCTCCTGGTACTGGCTCGACAACCGCAACGCGCACTGGCGGCCCAAGGAGTACTGGAAGACCGGCACCAAGGTGAACGTGGCGGCCAACCTGTACGGCGTGGAGGTCGGCAACGGGCTGTTCGGGCAGGAGGACGCGAAGTCGCACTTCGTGATCGGGCCCTCGCACGTGTCCATCGCCGACGACAACACCAAACAGGTGCAGGTGTTCGAGAACGGTCAGCTGATCCGCACCATGCCCACCTCCATGGGGCGCGGCGGCTCCGAGACGGTCGCGGGCAAGACGTTCACGTTCTGGACCATGCCCGGCACCTACACGGTGATGGACAAGGCCAACCCGGTGATCATGGACTCCTCCTCCTACGGCCTGCCGATCAATTCGCGGCTCGGCTACAAGGAGACCATCGGCTGGGCCACCCGCATCAGCACCGACGGCATCTACCTGCATCAGCTCGACTCCACGGTGTGGGCGCAGGGCAATACCAACCTCTCGCACGGTTGCCTCAACCTCAATCTCGACAACGCGCAGTGGTTCTTCAACTTCGCGCAGCCCGGCGATGTGGTGGAGGTGCGCAATACCGGTGGCGCGCCGCTCGAGGTGTGGCAGAACGGCGACTGGACGCTGCCGTGGGATCAGTGGCTGGCCGGTAGCGCCGGCTGACGCCGCTCGCGCGCGGCCAGTTGCCCGGTGCGCGCGAGATACCAGGCCGCGACACAGAATTCGGCGGCCACCGTGCCCCACACCAGCGTCCACACCGAGTGGGTGCGCAGGGTGAGCAGCAGGGCGGTGGCCGCCACCGCGGTCCCGATCACCGCGCCGATCATGATGCCGACGGTGTCCTGGCGGACCGGCAGGATCGCGGTGGTGACGAACGAGGTGGTGGCGGTGGCGACCAGGACGCACACCTCGACCCGCAGCATCGGCACCACGGCGCGGAAGTCGTCGGCGTAGATGACCCGCACCGCCAGCGGCGCGGCGAGCCAGATCCCCGCCACCGCGACCGCCGCCACCATCACGCAGGCGGCCAGGGCGCGCAACTCGTGCCGCCAGAAGCCGGGATCGGTGCGTTCGCGCGCCATCCGCGGCAGCAGTGCCAGCCCGATCGGATCCAGCAGCGACTGGGTGGCGCGCACGAGTTTGTCGCCCGCCGAATACAACCCGAGCGAGGCGGCGTCGAGCACCGAGGAGTACACGGTGGCCGTCCCCTGCCCGTAGCTGGTGACCAGCAGCCGTGCGGCGAGCACGGGCGCGCCCTTGCGCAGAATCATCACCACTTCGCTCGGCCGCCCCGGTTTCCCGAACCGCTGGTTCGCGTCCCGCCAGGTCAGCGCGACCGTGACCACGGACGACAGCAGCAGGCACACCAGCACCGTCTCGGCGTGCGGCAGCCGCGGCAGCACCCCGACCAGCAGCACGAGATACACCACCCGCCCGGCGATCTGATACGACATCGAGGCCCCGAATCTGGCCTGCCCCACCAGCAGCCAGTCCTCGGACATCGACAGGAAGCCGCCGACGAACAATCCGAGCAGGATCATGCGCAGGTGCGCCCCGGCGCCGAACGACAGTCCCGCCGCGAGCGCGATCCCGAGCGCGCCGAGCCCGGCCGCCCGCACCGCGAGGTAACTCCCGCGCAGTTCATCGAGCCCGTCATCGCCCAGCAGCGCGGCCAGGAAGGTGTTGATCCCGAGGTCGACGACCAGTGATCCGAGGAAGTACGCCGACATCCCGATGGCCAGCAGCCCGACGCCGCTCACCCCGAGCGTCCGCGCGGTCAGCGGCACCGTCACCGCGGTGACCAGGAACTGCCCGTACTTGCCGAGGCTGACGAACCCGATGTCCCGCAGGACCGACAGCAGCCCATCCTCGGCCACCTTCGCGCGCACGCGTCCGACCAATGCGCCACCGAGTTGTCGCCGCTCCGCCATGGCGGTCCCTTTCTCCCCGACCGCGTGCCCCGGGCCGACGACGAAATTCTCCCGCCGCGCCTCCCCGCCCGCCACCGATCCCGCCCGGTTGGGGGAAACCGTAACGCCCTGTTCAAATGAACCGTTCAGTCCCGCAACCGGACCCGCGACCGCCCCAAATACCGGCCCGCTCCCGCCGCTGCCTGCACACTGGTCGCATGGAGATCACATCGGCCGTCGGCGCGATCCTCGGCGCCTTCGGATTGTCGGGCGCCGCGGGGCTCAATGCCTGGCTGCCCCTGCTGGTGGTGGGCGCCGCCGACCGCATGGGCTGGATCGACCTCGGCTCCTCCTACGGCTGGCTCTCCTCCACCCCGGCCCTGGTCGTGATCGCCCTGCTGCTCGTGTTCGACCTCATCGGCGACAAGATCCCCGCGATCGACTCGGTCCTGCACGCCATCGGCACCCTGGTGGCTCCCGTGTCCGGCGCGATCCTCTTCACCGCCGAGACCAGCATCTCCGCCAACCTCCCGCCCGCCGTCACCGCGATCCTCGGAGCGGTCACCGCGGGCAGCGTGCACGCGGGCCGCACGGTCGCCCGCCCCTTCGTCACGGGAACCACTGCGGGCGTGGGCAACCCGGTGGTCTCCACCGCCGAGGACGGCACCTCCCTGCTGCTCACCGTCCTGGCCCTGGCCGTCCCCGTACTCGCCTTCGCCGCCATCCTGCTACTGCTCCTCTTCCTGGGCTGGCTGGCGCTCCGGGCACGGCGCTGGCTGCGCACCCGCCGCGCCCGCAAGAACCGCCAAACGGACCGACTACAGCCGCGACCCCGACCCGGTTCCGTCACCCGGGAATCGCCCGCCGCGCCCGCAACGGAATCCGATCCCGGAACGCCTCGATAGCCGCCGCGACCTCGTACGGCGTCGCGGCGTCCTCGATCTCGTCGCGGTACAGCACCCGTCCCGCCACCGCGTCCAGGTCGAACCCCCACACCATCGACATCAGCGGATTGACGAACAGCTCGTAGTCCCCGCTCCGAGTCCGCGGCACCGACCGGTGATCCCCGAACTCCCCACGCGCCGCGTCGGTGATCGACGCACACACGATGCTCTCCCGATCAGGCGTGTTCCCCTGCACGAACGCCACCGCCCCGAGCCATTCGTCCACGGCCCGAATCCCCGGCGTCAAGGCGAAAACCCCATGGTAGGCACCCATTTTGGCCAGGGCTGCCACGTTCTCCAGAAAATGCGCATGGCACAGCCCGTGATGCGCGTCCACTCCGAAACCGACACACGCGACCACCTTGACCGGCACATCCAGCGCTGCCACCGCCAGCAGACTGGTGATGTCCTCCACCGGAGTTCCCAGCCCGGCCTCGTCTCCGGTCATCAGCAGGTCGGTTCCACCGTCGACCAGAACCACCCCGTCGACCTTCAATTCCGCCGCCAGCCACCGATAAGCCGCGCGAACCGCTTTCGTCCCACCCTTTTTGACCATGTAGACCCGGTCGCCATATCCGCGCTCCGCCAGCCACGCGGCGAGATGCCTCTCCGGGAAATAGGGCCGCGGCCCATCGGAATTCGGGCGCGCTTCGAAAACGCCCGGTCCGACCTGCACCGCCGTCGTGTGCTTGGCGGCGGTGCAGGTCAGATTCGCGAGGAACACCGTGCATCCTCGTTCGATCAGTGACAGCGCGATCGGCAGGCCGCTGAGCACGTCGAAACCCCCACCGGCCCCGGCGATCAGAACCCGCTCACAGTCCCGCAGCCGACGCAGGACCGGAGTATCGAACAAGGTAGGTGCTGACACCGGGCCCAGTGTAGGCAGGCTTCGTGGCGGAACGGGGGCTCAGCGGTCGGGACGGACCGCGCGCAGGATGAGGCCGGCGACCGCGTCGGGGCGGGAGACCGTGACGGCATGGGAGGCGTCGACCTCGATGGTGTGGGCGTCGGCGCGTTCGGCCATGAAACGCTGGGCCGCGACGGGAATGTTCTTGTCGGCGGTGGTGAGCAGGGCGAAGGCCGGGATGGTTCGCCAGGCGGCGGCCGCGGCCGGTTCCGCCAGGGCGGCGAGGGCGACCGGGCGCTGGGTCACCGCCATGGTGGCGGCGGTGGGGACGTCGGCGGCGAACTGCTGGGGGAACTCTTCCCGGCGGATGTAGAGCTCGGTCGCTTCGCTGCCGTCGGTGCCGCGGTAGGTCGCGGGGCGGGTGGTCGGGCCGAGGGTGGAGCCCGGGAACTTGTCGGTCAGTTCCAGTGCGCTCTCCCCGATCTCGGGAATGAAGGCCGCCACGTAGACCAGCGCGGTGACCTGCGACTTCCCTTGTGCGGCAACGCTGATGACGCTGCCGCCGTAGGAATGCCCGACCAGCACCACCGGGCCGTCGACGCTGTCGACGACGGAGGCGATGTAGTCGGCGTCGGAGGTGAGCCCGCGCAGGGGGTTGGCCGCCGCGAGGACCGGAATGCCCTCGGCGGCCAGGGTTTCGATGACGCCGTTCCAGCTGGAGGAATCGGCGAACGCCCCGTGTACCAGGACGACGGTCGGGGTTGTGGTCATAGGGTGTGCTCCTGAGCTGGGTTCGATGGTCAGGCCGGGTACAGCGCCGCGCGCAGGGTCGCGACGGCCTGGGCCACAGCGGCTTTCGCGGCGTGCGTGTCGTGCAGGGCGTTGACCATGACGAAGTCGTGGATGATGCCGCCGTAGCGCACCTGGGTGACGGGGACGCCGGCGGCGCGCAGCTTCGCGGCGTACGCCTCACCCTCGTCGCGCAGCACATCGGCCTCGGCGGTGATGACCAGGGCGGGCGGCAGCCCGGCGAGCTGGTCGGCGGTGGCGCGCAGCGGCGAGACGTCGATGCGGGCGCGGTCCTCGGCGCTGGTGGTGTACTGGTCCCAGAACCACTTCATGCCCTCGAGGGTCAGGAAGTAGCCCTCGGCGAACTGCCGGTAGGAGCCGGTGTCGAAGCTGGCGTCGGTCACCGGGTAGAACAGCACCTGCTGGGCGAAGGTGACGTCGCCGCGCTCCTTGGCCATGAGGGTCAGCGCGATGGCCATATTGCCGCCGACCGAGTCACCGGCGACGGCCAGCCGCGTGGCGTCGAGGCCCTTGCTCGCGCCATCGGTGGTGACCCACTGCGCGATTCGATACGACTGCTCGTTGGCGACCGGGTACCGCACGTCCGGCGAGCGATCGTATTCGGGGAACACGACGGCTGCCCGCGCGCCGACCGCGAGGTCGCGCACCAGCCGGTCGTGAGTGTGCGCGTCGCCGAAGACCCAGCCCGCGCCGTGCGTGTAGACGATCACCGGCAGCGGCTCGGTCACGCCCTGGGGTTTGACGATGCGGGCGCGCACCGATCCGGTGGGACCGCCCTCGACGGTGATCCACTCCTCGTCGATCTCCGGCTTGAAGATGGGCGAATCCTGCACCGAGTCAACGGCTTTGCGCCCCTCCTCGGGAGGCAGCTGGTACAGGAACGGCGGCTGCGAGGTGGCGTCCACGAACTCCTGGGCGGCCGGTTCGAGCGAGAGGTGGTGCGGGTTTCCGGACATGAATGATCCTTTCCGCGACGCCGGTGATGGGGGCGGGCGCCACGGTAGTCATTTTCGTCCGGAAGCACCTCGCGCCGCCCCGCGCTGTGGGCCGCGAAATCCACGATTCAGGACACGGCCGCGATCGCCGATTCCGGGCCGTCCATCCAGTTCGCCGAGCCGGTCGTCCGGAAACGCTGTTGGTAACTGCGCGGCGAAACACCCAGGCGCGCAACGAAAGCCCGGCGCAGCGCCTCACTGCTGCCGTAGCCCGCGGCCATGGCGGCCTCGGTCACCGTGGACCCGGCGTGCAGCAGGTCGCGCGCGACGCCGAACCGGATGAAGGCCACGTATTCGGCCGGTGAGCGCTCGAGTTCGGATCGGAACAGCCGGGTCAGATGCCGCACGCTCACCTGCGCGTGCGCCGCCAGGGTCGTCACCGTATGTGGGAAGGCCGGATCCGCGCAGACGAGATCGACGACCCGGCGCACCAGCGGGCTGCGCGGCACCGGACCGGTCAGCGAGGCCGAGAACTGCGACTGCCCGCCCGCCCGCTGCATGTACACCACCAGCAACTGCGCCGTCCGCCGCGCCACGTCCGCACCGTGATCCTCCTCCACCAGCGCGAGCGCCAGATCCACGCCCGCCGCGACTCCGGCCGAGCTGTAGAGGTTTCCGTCTCGCACGAAGATGGCGTCGGCGTCCACCTCGACCGCTGGGAACCGCCGGGCCAGATCCGGTGCGAACTTCCAGTGCGTGGTCACGCGCCGCCCGTCCAGCAGGCCGAGTTCGGCCAGCACCGCGGTCCCACTGCAGATCGACACCAGCCGCCGGGTGCGCGCGGACAGATGCCGGGCCGCCGCCAGCACGGCCGGCGTCACGAAGACCGACGCGGGCAGCTCACTGCCGGGGACGACGACGGTGTCGAACCGCCCGGCCTCGGCCGCGGCCGCGTTCACCGCCACCTTCGCGCCGATCGAGGTCTGCACCTCCCGCCCGTCCGGCGAGAGCAACACCACGTCGTAGTCGTGCACCGCCTGGTTGGCCTCCATGAAGACCTCCGCGGGACCGGCGAAGTCGAGCATCTTCACACCATCGAAGACGAGGATCCCCACCCGTCGGCGGTTCGGACCGGAAGATTTGGCTGACATGTCCACCAGTATTCTGGAGGTGAGCCTCCAGAACAAGCGGAGTGCGCCAGATCGCAGATTGATACGGTGATCCCCATGGGCAGACCACGGCAGTTCGACGAGCAGGCCTTGCTCGACGCCGCGGTGGAACTCTTCTGGGCGAAGGGTTTCGACACCACGTCGGTCGAGGACGTCTCGCGCGCGACCGGCATCGGCAACGGCAGCATCTACGCCGCCTACACCAGCAAACGCGGTCTGTTCCTGGCCGCCTTCGAACGTTACTGCGAGCAACGCGCCCGCTTCGTGCGCGAGACCGTCGAGTCGGCGCCCGGCTCCGCCCGCGACGCGGTCCGCGCCCTCTGCCGAGCCGTCATCGACGACTGCGCCGCCCACCCCGACCACCGCGGCTGCCTGATGCTCAACAGCATCGCCAACCTCGCCACCCGCATTCCCGAGGTCGCCGCCATCGCCACCCGGACAACGACGGCGATGGAATCCGCGGTGGCCCAACGTCTCCGCCCCGCCATGACCGAACCCGACGACGCCCTGCTCGCCACCCTCGGCGCCGGCATCATCATGACCACCCAGGGGCTCATCCAATTGAGCCGCATGGGCGTGCCCCCGTCGCGCCTGAGCGAAATCGCCGACGTCTCCTGCGAGATCCTTCCCCCGGCCTGGGCCGACCTGCCCCAGAACCGAACTCCCCCAACGGTGGCGGCATCCCGCGAATTAATGTAGTGAGCAGTCGATATTCGTTGACTTCGGGTCGCGGCTCGGGTTCAATCGGCCGATCAGTCGAAAGGAACTGCTTCTCATGAAGGTTCGGGGTCCGATTCTGGCCGTGGCGGTCGCCTGCGCCGCCCTCGCGGCGCCGGGGCAGGCGGGGGCGGATAGTCCGGCGGGGCCGGATGGCGCCGCGTTCTACAACCCGCCCGCCGCGATGGTGCCCGGCGCGCACGGATCGCTGATCTGGTCCACGCCTGTGACGGGAAGTCCCGGATTGCCGGGGGCCACGAACACGAAGGTGCTGTATCGGTCGGTTGATCTGCAGGGCAACACCGTCGCGGTGTCGGGGGTCGTGTCGGTTCCCGCCGGAACGCCGCCGGCCGGCGGGTGGCCGGTGATCTCGTGGGCGCACGGCACCACGGGAACCGCGGATGTCTGTGCACCGTCGATGGATTCGGATTCCAGCTATCCTTCCCATCCCTACACCTCGCTGACCGATCAGACGCTGGCGCAATGGGTTTCGGCCGGGTACGCGGTGTTGAAGACCGACTATCAGGGGTTGGGCACGCCCGGGGAGCACGGCTATCTGATCGGGACCGCCGAGGCTCGGGCCGTTGCCGACATTGTCACCGCGGCACGGGAATTGGATCCGTCGGTCGGGTCGAAGTGGGTCGCGGCGGGGCATTCACAGGGTGGTCACGCGGCGGTGTGGTCCGATGCGCAGGCGCGGGAGTGGGCGCCGGGGTCGACGCTGCTGGGGGCGGTGGCCTTGGCTCCGGCCTCGCATGTCGGGGCGGCGTACGCGGTGACGGGGTCACCGTTGGGGAGCCTGCTGAGCGGTAGTGCCGGGACAGGCAGTGCGGGCAGCGGGAGTGCCGCCCTCACCGGTAGTGCGCCGAGCGCGTTCACTCCGCTGATCCTGACCGGCGCTTCGACGGCCGGGGATATTCACCTGCCCAGCATCTTGACTCCCGCGGCGGCGAGCTTGATGCCGCTGGCGCAGACGGACTGCATCGATCAGCTGCGTCAGAGCCAGTGGGGGCAGCTGCCGTTCAATCAGACCTTCGCCTCGGGCGCCGACACGTCGGCGTTGCGCTCGATCCTGGACGCGAACGATCCGAGCTCGCTGAAGTTCTCGACTCCCTTGTACGTCGCGCAGGGGAAGGCGGACACGGTGGTGCCGCCGACCGCCACCGATGCGATGGTGGCCCAGATGCAGGTGGCGGGGCGGCCTGTGACGTACAAGACCTATCCGGATGTCGACCACCGCTCGCTGATCGCGGCTTCCTCCGCGGACGTCCTCGCTTGGGTGAACAAGCTGTTCGGCCGCTGAGCGGGCGACTCCGGCCTGGCCGCGCCGAGGCTCAGGACAGGTCGGAGAAGTGGACGGTGTGGGCGACTGCGGTGACGTGCAGGCCGTCCGAGGCGGGCCGGATCGAGGTGAGGCGGGCGCCCAGCGGAAGTTTCTCCAGCGGGATCGTGAAGGTCAGGGATTCGCCGAGCGTCGCCAGGGGCAGGGTGGGGCCGCCCGCCGCGGCTTGGATGGACGTCGGGGTCACGACGATGCCGTTGTCGGCGAGAGCGACGCTGACGAAGACCGTCGCGGGGACCGGGATCCCGGCCACGGGAAAGGTCCCGGCGACGCGCAGGCCCTCGGGGCTGTCGGAGATGGATTCCACGCCCGCCGGGGCGTACCGCTGGACCGTGTCATACGGGACGCGGGCCGTGGCGGTGGCGGTGGCGGCGGTGAGATTCTCGGTGCGCTTGTCGATGACGTCGCCCAAAGGCGCGGAGACATCGGCGAGTTCGACGTTCAGGTCGCGGACCGAGATGTCGGGGTCGCTCCAATCGCCGATGCGGATGCCGATATCGGAGTACGTGCCATCCACCGCCTGAGTCAGAAAGGGGAATCCGCCGATCGTGACCCTGGGTTGGCCGGGCAATTTGTAATCGGCGGCGATCTGGCGGGCGATCTCGTTCTGGGCCATGCCGACCGCGACGCGGTCGCCGACGATCAGCGCGATCGCCAGCACGACCAGCAGGATCAGCAGTCCGCGCATGTGTTCATCCGTTCAGCCATGCCACCCATCATGCTGGCGAATCCCGGTGATGAGGACGGGCGCGCGGAATCGGACGCGAATGCCCACGAAATCGCCACAATGTACGCATGAAATCCACCCGCATAGTGCTCGCCTCCCGCCCGGTCGGGATGCCCGAGCAGGAGAACTTCCGGACCGAGACCGTGGAGCTGGAGCCGCCGCGGCCGGGCGAGGCACTGTTGCAGACGCTGTACCTGTCGCTGGACCCGTACATGCGCGGGCGGATGAGCGACGCGCCGTCCTACGCACCGCCGGTCGAGGTCGGCGACACCATGTGCGGCGGCGCGGTCTCGCGGGTCATCGAATCCACCGATCCGGCACTGCGACCCGGCGATATCGTGCTCGGCTGGGCCGGATGGCAGACGCATTCGATCGAGAACGTCCAGGCCCTGCAGAAGCTCGATCCGGCGGCCGCGCCGCTCACCACCGCGCTCGGCGTGCTCGGCATGCCAGGGCTGACCGCCTACACCGGCCTGCTCACCATCGGCCGCCCGAAGCCGGGCCAGACTGTGGTGGTCGCGGCCGCCACCGGCCCGGTCGGCGCGACGGTCGGCCAGATCGCGAAGATTCAGGGCGCGCGGGCCGTCGGCATCGCGGGTGGCCCGGAGAAGGTGGCGCTGCTGCGGGAGCGCTTCGGCTTCGACGCCGCGATCGACCATCGCGCACCCGATTTCGCCGAGCAGCTGGCCGCCGCCACCCCGGACGGTATCGACGTCTACTTCGAGAATGTCGGCGGCGCGGTCTTCGACGCGGTGCTGCCGCGCCTGAACACCTACGCCCGGGTTCCCCTGTGCGGCTTGGTCGCCAACTACAACGACACCGATCTGCCACCCGGCCCGGACCGGCTGCCGCTGCTTACCTCGAACATCCTGCGCAAGAGCCTGACCGTGCGCGGCTTCATCGTGTCGGAGTTCTGGGATCAGATCGGCGAGTTCCGACCGACCGCGGCGCAATGGATCGCGGAGGGCAAGCTCACCTATCTGGAGGACATCGTCGACGGCCTCGAGCACGCGGTCGAGGCCTTCCAGGGTCTGCTCACCGGCAAGAACGTCGGCAAGCTGATCATCAAGGTCGCGGACTGACGCCTAGCGCATGGCGGTGATGTAGGGACGCAGCCCGAGCGCGATATCCACGCACACCCCCAGCAGCACATCGCGTTCCACGGGGTCGAGCGGGTGTTTCAGCCACAGCCGGGTGCCCAGGATCGGTACCGGCAGCGGCTGTCCCGCTCGATCCCACCAGAACGACTCGTCGTAGATCTCGTTCACCAGCCGCCCCAGCGTCCAGCCGCCGGCGGTGCGCACCACGTCGAGCCGGCCCACCTCGGCGCCCATGCGGTCCAGCACGACCAGCCGGAACAGCTCGGGGGTGCGCGGCTCATCGGGGTCGGGCACGAAGTGGAAAAGCGTTCCCGCCGTGGATCCGACGGCGGTGGAGGTGTCGGCGCGCTGGATCGAGCCGACGGCGGTGCCGTCGCCACGGCTGATCACGGTGGGCGCGGCGGACTTGGATTCCACCCACACCACCGAGCCGTCGGTATAGGTGATTCGATGCCTGCCGGTGCCGCCGTTCTTGAAGCCGAACAGGATGGCGGCCTTGGCTCCGAGCCCGTTGCCCGCGCCCTGCACCCCCGTGGCCAGCGTGTCCTCGGGCCCCACACTGAAGGTGATCTCCAGGGCGTTGTTCAGCTTGTGCACGACCCGGCCCTCGATCATTGTCGAGCGGTCTCGCGACGCTGGCATCATTCGATCGTAGGCCGGTGGCACCGGCGCGAGGCGGTTTCGCGGCGGCACGCCGGAGCCGACGCGCACCCCGGACTCACTTGCCGTCGGGGAATCCCACCGTGGCGAGCGCGGTCGTCCAGTCGGTCGCGATGGCGACCTGCGCGTCGCTCAGCGCGACCTTGCCGTCGCAGATCAGGGTGTGCAGCTTGGACTCGACGCCGTCCTTGGGGTTGTTCGGCCCCGCCCCGTCCTTGTGCCCCGGGGACGGCGGCTCGACCCAGAGGTTGCGCGCGTCATTGGGGTCGCCGCCGAGTTCGAGCGAGATGAGGTGGTCGTACTCGCCGTCGCGCGGGTCGCCGTTGTAGGCGTAGGACTTGATGTTCTCGGTCTTCTCCCGGCCGGTGATCGTGCTGTTGGGCCGAATCGAGGCGGTGTAACCCGACTTACAGATGGTGTCGGCCAGATTGGCCGCTGTCACTGTGGGATTCCGCGCGCCCGGGGTGCAGGCCGGGTCGGGCAGCGGCTGACCGTCGGCGGTCTTGCGATAGTGGCAGCTGCCGGGCGCAGGCTGCGCCTGCACGGTGTAGGTGCCCTGGGGTCCGGGGCCGGCCGGGATCGAGGTGGCGTTCTGTTTGGGCGCGGGCTGCGGAACCGCCTGGGCGGGAACATTGGCCGGATGTGTGGCGGCCTCCTTCGAGCATCCGATCGTCAAGCTCAGGACCATCAGGGCCATGGCAAGCCCTTTGTGCGCCTTCATAACTTCCCCTGCTCGGCCCGGACAGCAGCCTAATTGTGCGCTATCCCTTGGTGATCGGCCACTCTTCCACGCCGACACACCCTGTCGAGCGCGGAACCTCGCCGCCCGCCGAACAATACATACCAACCGGTTATGCTGCGTGAATGACAGCAGATCTGTCGCACTCTCCAGCGACATTCCAACCGGTCGGCACCAATGGAATTCGCGGTCGCGCCCTCGCGCTCGCCGGCCTGCTGCTGGGCGTGGGCACCCTGCATTTCCTCACGCCCAAGCCCTTCGACACCCTGATCCCACCCCAGCTGCCGGGCCAACCCCGCACCTACACCCACGTCTCGGGAGCGGCCGAACTCACCGCCGGCGCCCTGCTCGCCATCCCGCGCACCCGCGGTCTGGGTGCGCGGCTCGCGGCCCTGATCTTCATCGCGGTCTTCCCCGGCAACCTGTACATGGCCTACGACTGGCTCAGCAGCGACCGCGCCCTGCCGTTGAAAGCCGGTGCCCTGCTCCGCCTCCCGCTCCAGATCCCGCTGGTGATCACCGCGCGACGGGTGTACCGCGCCGCGCGGTGATCGGCCTCACTCGGTGGTCAGGAACCCGTCGAAGGACGGGTCCGGCAGTTTGAGCTGGGCGTGGATATCACCGCCCAGCCCGAAATGCCCTATCGCGCCGCCGTAGTTCTGCTGATAGCTCTGCCAGAGCACGACCACACTGATGATGCGATTCGCGCCCGGCAGCGCCGGATCCGGGAACGGGTTCGGCAGCACCGCCCGGTAGCTCGCCGCGCCGTACTCGTCGGTGACGAACACATTGGGCACGCCCAGCGGCCCGGGCCGGGTGGGCGCCTCCGGGTCCAAGTCCTTGGCACGCAAGGACATCACCGTGTACAGCGAATCCGGGATGAGCCCGGTGAACTCGAACCGGAACTCCGCCTGCCGCGCATCGTCGAGATCGACGGTCACGTCCAGGGTGCCACGCGCCCGCAGCCAGTCCCCCAGTGTCACCGGGCCGGTCAGCTTGCGTCCGTCCTCGGGCCGGAGGTCCGGGATGGGCGTCTCGTGGAACGGGTAGCTCGGCCGCGTCACGCTCGCGGCTTCGGGGAGCTGATCGGGCGCGAAGACCACCGGATAGTTGTTGGCGGGCAGCGGAAGCGGCAGCGTGTGCAGGACTTCCGCCGCATCCGCCGCCGGCAACTCGTCGGGCAGTTCCCGCACGATCGTGTACGCCGACAGCGCACCGAAGGCTGGTACGGGCGTGTCGGCCGCGACGATGGCCCGACCCCAGCGACGGGTGACGGTGCCCCCGGGCCCCGGCACGGTCAGGTACCCCACGACGATGAAATCGCCGTGGGCGTCGAGCACTTCGCTCGGCGGGTAGAGCGGCCCCTGGGTGGTGGGGGTGAGTTCGTAGCGCTTGGTCACCATACGGAGAGCACCTCCTGGTCGGAGAGAAATCGGCCCGGGTCGCCGACGGACGCGCCGACCCGATCGGACAGGTGCAGCCAGCCGGTGCCGTGGACCGCGAGCACGGCGTCGTCACCGCGATAGCCGGGGTGCGCGACCGCCCGCAGGAACGGCAGGTCGCTGGCGTGATCGCCGTAGCCGTAACTGTTCTCACGCGGGATACCCCGTTCGCTCAGGAACTCGGTGACGGCCGTGGCCTTGGCCTCGCCGATCATGGGCCGCCACACCTCGCCGGTGAGCACGCCGTCCGCGTCGGCGACGGGCACGGTGGCGATGACGTGGTCGGCGCCGACCGCCGCCGCCACCGGTGCGATGGCCGCGCCGAACGAGCCCGACAGCAGCACCGTGGCGTGCCCGGAATCGCGGTGTGCGCGCAGTCTTTCCACCGTGTCGGTGTAGTAGACGGTGTCGCCGGCGGAGAATTCCGCGAACCAGCGCTGCCCGGCCGCGTCCAGCGCGGTGGCCTCGACTCCGCGATAGGCCTGGTAGTACTGCCGATTCACCTCCTCCCGTGGTGCGCCCGCGGCGGCCCGCTGCTGGATCTCCCCGGTCAGTCGCGCGTATTCGCCGCCGTCGTCGCCGTTCTCGGCCAGCCAGAACCGCAGGAACGCGAACATGCTCTTGACGGTGATCAGGGTTTCGTCGACGTCGAAGAACGCCGCGCCCGCGCTCATGCCACCTCGTCGAGGTAGGCCGCGATCGCCTTGGCCGCCTTGTGCCGTTCGATCTGCGAGATGCGCTCGCTGGGCAGCGCGGCGTAGCCGATCCGGGTGGTGGCGACGACGCGGCCGAGCTGACGCACCTCCACCTCGATGCTGAATTCCAGCTTTCCGGGATCGTCGATGGACACCGGGGTCAGCGTCGCGTGCAGGGTGGCGGGCAGCGGGAACAGGAAGGACTCGAACTCCAAGGCGATGCTGTTCCACACGATGTAGAAGTGCTTCTCGGGCCAGCGTCGGCCGTACTCCAGCTCGAACGCGCCGAGGAACAGCTGGCGTACCGCCTCCACGATCACGATTCCCTGCACGTGCTCGCCGGTCTGATGGTCGAGCAGTAGTTCGTTGTCGCCGTGGATCCGCAGATCCGCCCGGAACGCGGTCTCCGATTCCCGGACCAGCCCGGCCAGCAGCACATTCGAGTGCTGATACTTGTGCACCTGGTGGCGCGGGGCCGGTTCGGCGACCGCTCCGGCCACCCGTAATCCGGCCGGGGCGTGCCCGGTCGCCACATGCTCGACGTAGTCGAGATCGTGGCGGGTGACCCCCTGCCCGAGCCGCACGGTCAGCGGCTCCTCCGCCGTCCGCCAGCGGCCCGCGCGCAGCGCGGCCACCAGACCGGACACGGTGAAGGCGCGATGGTCCGCGGCGATCCCGCGGAACCGGTCGGCCACCAGCAGCACCTCGGCGACGGCCGCCTCCGCCACGGTCGCGGACGCCGAATCGAGCTGAGCTACAGACATTTTCCCTCCGAGAACAAGACGCTTATGGCGACGCTCGCCACCATCCGGTCGTCACCCGGAGCACCCCACCGCCCGGAGGGTTGCCGCCCAGCGAGCCGGGGCTTCGCGCTGGAACTCATGACCGTGATCGAAACACTATGTAGCGCAGATCTTTTCGAGAATCATTTCGACCACGCCGATCGAAACCCGGCCGCGGCGGCCAGCGCCGCGCCCGTCGCCGCGAGCGCCGCGACGGCCGATGCGACGGCCGAATAGCCGTGCCGGGCGGTGAGATTGGCCAGCTGTGGGCCCGCGCTCGCACCGACGAACAGGGCGAAGGTGTACAGCGCCGTCGCCGCGCCGCGGTCCGCACCCGCGCGCGCCGTGATGGTCTGGACGGCGGCGGGAGCGGCCACCGCGACGGCGGCGACGAACACGAACAACCACAC
>NZ_JBSGCY010000136.1:0-17002 GCF_053602115.1 Nocardia sp. NPDC004582
CCGCGGCCCGGGCCGCGCGCGCCGCGGTCAGCGGGTGGCGGGTGCGGTACAGCCGGGCCAGCTCGCGGCCCGCGGCGGTATCCGATTCCAGCGCGCACACCACCGGGAACGACTGCTTGCGATGGATGAGATCGCTGTGCGCGGGTTTCCCGGTGACCTCCGGATCACCCCAGATGTCGATGAAATCGTCGACCAGCTGGAAGACCAGGCCCAGCTCCGCGCCGAAGGTGTGCATCGCCGACACCACCCGCTCGTCGGCACCGGCGCACAGCGCGCCCAGCGCACAGGCGCAGCCGAGCAGCGCGCCCGTCTTGCCCGCGGCCATGCTCAGGTACTCGTCGACGGTGACCGCGGCCCGGGTCTCGAACGCGCAGTCCGCGTACTGCCCGTGGCATAGGTCCACCGTGGCCCGGGTCAGCCGGATGACCGCCTCGGCGGTGACCGTCTCCGGCACGCCGTCGCACAACGCGCCCAGCGCCACCGCCTGCAGCGCGTCTCCGAGCAGGGTCGCCGTGGTCTCACCCCACACCCGCCACACCGTGGGACGGCCGTGGCGGAACGCGTCGCAGTCCATCACGTCGTCGTGGACCAGCGAGAAGTTGTGCAGCAGTTCGACCGCCGCCGCCGCGTGCACCGACTTGCCCGGATCCCCGCCGCACGCGGTCGCGGCAGCGAAGGTGAGCGCCGGGCGCAACGCCTTGCCCTGCACGCCGGCGACCGCCGCTCCGTCGGGATCGCACCAGCCGAAGTGGTACCCGGCCATCAGGTCCAGCGGCTCGGTCAGGCCACTGACCGCGGTCCGCAATACCGGGTCGATGGCGGCTCTGGCCTCGCTCAATTGTCTACGGGCTCTTCGCTCCGCGGACGGGTCGAGCGGGCGGGTGATGGATTCGGCTGCCCGGGCGCGGGATTCGTCGTGCCCGCCGAGGGCGGCCGCGGCGGGGCGGGACAGGCCCCACCGGCGCTTGCCCTCCAGGTGCGCTCCCACGGTGAAACGGATCGGTTTCGACGCTCGCATGTTCGGCCCCGCTCTCTCGGACACGGTTACCGCAGCCACCCGGTGGCAGCTGGGTAGCAATGCTTAGAAGAAGCCCATAGTCCCATGCGCGAACCGAAACCCGGGGGTTGCCTGCGAATTTCAGTTCGGCAACGGTGTGCTGTTGGGCGTGGTCAGGTCAGTGGCAGCCCGTGTTCGAGCGCCTCGGCGGGCGCACTGGTGTAGCGGGCGACCTGGTAGTGGTAGTCGTGGTTGGCGCGCACGTAGACGGTGTAATTCGCGGCGGTGGCGAGGGCGTCGGAACGTTCGCGGCCGGTGATGCCGGCATCGTCGAGTTCGGTGGGCAGGCGCTCGACGGCGTCGGTCATGCGCGCCACGCACTCCGACAGCATGCCGTTCACCAGTTGCCGGGCCTGAGCTCGATCGTGGCCGTAGTGGTACTGGGCCAGCAGCACCGAGTTGTACAGGTAGCCGGACGCCTCGTCGGAGGCGACCGACAGTACATCGTTGAACAGTCCCATGTGCTCGACGGCCGCGGCGCGCAGACTGCGCATGGCGGGCAGGTGCCGGGTCGCCGGGCTCAGATCGACGCCCTCGGCGCGTTCGCTGATATCGAGGAACACGAACAGCGCCACGCCGTCTCGCCGATGGGCGCGGTAGTCCTCGAGGTCGGGCAGATTGCCGGAGAGCCGTCCTACGCTCTCGGCGTAATAGGTCCACAGCCAGTCCCGGATCTCACCCCGCACGCTCTCGCGCCACGCCGGGGACCGGCCCTGGCACAAGCGTTTCCACAGCTCGGCGAACGCGGTCGCGAGCACGCCGGACGGTGTATCGATACCGTCCAGTACGGCTTCGATCGCGAGGATCGCCGCCAAACACCGCTTCGGCTCGGGGATTTCGATATCGAACTGGTCGTCCACGATGAAGGCCCAGGCGGTGTACTGGCTCAGCAGCGTGAGCTCCTCGGCGCTCGCGTGCGGGCACCACAGTGCGTACATACGGGCTGGTCGGGTCCGTTCCATGCGCCGCCGGGTGGGCTCGGTCGGCACCAGCGCGTACGCTTCCAGCCAGGCCCACATCCCCGCTTCGGCCTGCGGCTCCGCGGGATTGAGCCCCGCCGGGCCGAACGGCATGAAGACTTCGAGAGCTTCCATACGAAACTGCCTACCCCCCAACTATTTACCCGAGGACATCGTAACGATAACGGCATTTCGGACGTTCGTACTCGCATCTGAAATCCCAGTCATTAGGAATCTGCGGGCCAGGCGAGAGGTCAGGTGGCGCGGCGAGATTCAGCCGGGGAGCACGACCAGGCGTTGCGCGTCGTCGAACAGCGTCCGCTCGGCCAGTCGGGTGGCTGCGAGCGCCGCCAGCGTGGTGGCCGCGAGCAGCATGTACATGACGACGATCTGATAGCGGATGGCGGTGAGCGGATCCACGCCCGCCAGGATCAAACCTGTCATCGCGCCCGGCAGACTGATCAGGCCGACCACCTTGGTCGAGTCGATGGCCGGTATCAACGCGGTGCGCAGCGCCGAGCGCTGATGCGGCAGAAATGCCTGGCGCGCCGAAAGCCCCAGCGCCAGCCGCGCTTCGATCGCGTCCCGTGCCCGTCGCGCGTCCTCGACCAGGCGGCGCAGCGCGATTCCGGTCGACTGCATCGCCGAGGACACGATCATCCCGCCGACCGGCACCACCACCCGCGCCTGTGTCGAGATGATGCCCAGCACGATCAGCGCCCCCAGCGTGACGCATGCGCCGAATGCCACACCGACGGTCGCCGACCGGCGCGCGTGCGGCAGGCCCACGCCACGCCTTCCGGCCACCTGGCCGGCGATCGCGATCATGAGCGCCACCCAGCCCAGCGCGCCCGGCAATCCGGTGTGGCGGAACAGGATCAGCAGAATCGCGCCCACCGCGATCAGCTGGACTCCGGCGCGCGCCGCCGCGACCACCAGCTCCCGGGTCAGGTGCAGGCGCTGCCGGTAGGCGATGGCCGCCGCCAGCGCCACCAGCAGCAGCGAGGCCGCGACACCGGTCCAGTCGGGTACCGAAAGCCCTGGGGTCACGGCTGGTTTCCCTCATCGCGGGTGAGACGCCCGCCCGACAGGGTCCACACCGTGTCCGACACCTCGGCGACGAATCCGGGATCGTGGCTGATCAGCACGACGCTGCCGCCGCCCCGCACGTGCGCGCGGATGAGCTCACCGATCGCCGCCGCCGAGGCGCCATCCAGCGCCGAGGTGGGCTCATCCAGCAGCAATACTCGTGGCCGCACCGCCAGGGCCCGCGCGAGGCATACCCGTTGGGCTTCACCCCCGGACAGTTGGGCGCACCGCCGATCCGCGAATTCGCCGGGCAATCCGACCGATCCGAGCAATTCCCTGATCGTGTCCGCGTCGGCGGCGCGACCCACCTGAACTTCCTCGGCGACGGTGTCGGTGAGCAGCACCGGTTTCTGCGGGACGAGTCCGATGTCCCGCCGCAGGGCCAGCACATCGAGTTCGGTCACCGGCGTCCCGTCCAGCAGCACGCGACCGCGGTCGGGTTCGGCGAACCGGTTGAGCAGCCGCAGCAGGGTGGTCTTGCCCGCGCCGCTCGGCCCGACCACAGCCGTGCAGGCCGCCGCCGCGAACTCCGCGTCGACGTCGACGAGCACCGAGGTCGATCCGTGACCGAGTCCGACCCCTTCCAAGGCAATGCTGGGCACCGATCCACCATGCCTCATCGAGCGCCGGTGCCGGTGGTGGGGCCGACCTATTCGGGCGTGGCGGCCGCGACCCCGGTGATCCGCCGCAGCCCCTCGGCGAGTTCGCTTCCGCTGGGCGCGGTGTCGCCGTCGATCAGCGATTGCGCGGCGATTCCGATCAGCAGCGCCTGATACAACGCGCCGACCGACCGGCCGGCCTCGTCCCCCTCGTCACCCTCGAACAGCCGGGCCAGCCCCGCACGGGCGTCCTCGGTCCGCTCCGCCAGCTGGGCTCGGGTCTCCGGGTGGGAGAGCGCGTCGAAGGTCGCCGCCCAGAGCCCGCGATCGGCGGTCACCGAGGCGCGGATGGCGTCCCAGTGGGAGGCGAAGCGCCGCAGCGGATCCGGACTGGGCTCGGTCGCCGACACTGTCTGTGCCAACCGGTCTCCCCACTCCTCGGTGGCCTCGGCCAGCGCGGCCGTGAGCAGCGCTTCCTTGGATCCGAAGTGGTAGCCGATGGCGGCCATGCTCACCCCCGAGGCGGTGGCGATATCGCGCACGGTGGTGCGGGCATAGCCCTTGTCGAACAGGCACTGTCGCGCGCCGGCGAGCAGATCCTCACGGTTTCCCATGCCCACACTCTAGCGCAATCGCCTGAGACAAATGTCTTGCGCAATCGCCCAAATCGGTTCTATGGTCGAGACATGCGGCAGATGAGCACCAAGAACATCCTGATCTCCGGCGCGAGCATCGCGGGGCCCGCCCTCGCGTTCTGGCTGCGGCGCTACGGATTCCAGCCGACCGTGGTCGAGAAGGCCCCGGCCCCGCGTCCGGGTGGCCAGGCCATCGATGTCCTGGGCAGCGCGACCGAGGTGGTCCGGCGCATGGGCCTGCTCGAGCAGGTGCACGCCCGCAGCACCGGTAAGCGCGGCACCTCGTATGTCGACGCCGACGGGAAAGTTCGCGCCTCTATTTCCAGCGAGGTGTTCAACGGCGTCGGGGCCAATGGCGATGCCGAGATTCAGCGCGGCGATCTGGCCGAGGTCCTCTACGAGGCGACCCGCGAGAATGTGGAATACCTGTTCGGCGACTCCATCGCCGAGTTGCGCGAGGACGAATCCGGGGTGCACGTGACCTTCGAGAACTCCCCCGCGCGCACCTTCGATCTGGTCATCGGCGCGGACGGCGTCCATTCCCACACTCGTAAGCTGGTTTTCGGTCCGGAATCGCGATTCCTGCGCCACATGGGCTACTACATCGCCATCTTCACGACGCCGAATCTGCTGAATCTGGATCATTGGGAACTGGACCACAACACCCCCGGGAAGATCGCCGGGTCCTACAGCGCCCGCGAGAACACCGAGGCCAAAGCGATTTTCGCGTGGGCGTCCGAACCCCTCGACTACGACTACCGCGACACCGACGCCCAACGGCGCATCCTCACCGAGACCTTCGCCGGCCAGGGCTGGGAGGTGCCGCGACTGCTCGCGGAACTGCCGAACGCTCAGGACTTCTATTTCGACGCCATGGCGCAGATCCGCATGGACCGGTGGTCGAAGGGGCGGATCGCGCTGGTCGGCGACGCCGGATACTGCGCGTCCCCGCTATCGGGACAGGGCGCGGACCTGTCGCTGGTCGGGGCCTATGTGCTGGCCGGTGAATTGGCCGCCGCCGCAGGGGATCACCGGACCGCCTTCGACCGGTACGAGGCCGAGATGCGCCCCATGGTCGACGCCTGTCAGAAGTTCGCCGAGGGCGTGGGCGGCTGGTACGCCCCGAACAGCAAGGCGATGATCGCCTTCCGGAATCTGAACGTCCGCCTGCTCCCCTACCTGCCGTGGCGCGGACTGATCGGCGGCGCTCCACAGCAGGTGGCACGGACCATGATGGTCAAGGATTACCGGATCGGCGACCCCGTGACTCGAGCTCGGTACCGTGAGCCTGGCACCTCGAATTAGGTATCGAGGCGGCCCTGCTCGGATGCCAGGCGGCGGTGGCGCTGCTTCCGTCCCGTTCTCCGGCCTCGCAATGAGCGACCGGTGAACGAGATCAATTGCCTCCCGCCGTTTTTCGGAAATGGCAAGATCAACGACGACCCTGGGCGTACGGTGGCCCACCGTCCCTGAAGAGTTATCGGCCATACCCGGAGGCAGCATGTTGTCCCTGCAGGAGATCTCGGATCGCATGGAAATAGAGGACCTGATGGTTCGCTATTCCCACGCCGTGGACACCCACCAGTGGGAAATGCTGGACGAGATCTTCACCCCGGACGCTCATATCGATTACACCGCCATGGGCGGTCCGGCCGGTGACGTGGAATCCACCAAGAAGTTCCTCGCCACCGTCATGCCCAACTTCTCGGCGTTCCAACACATGATCAGCAATTCCTCCATCCGGGTCGAGGGCGACAACGCCACCGCCCGCACGATGTGCCACAACCCCATGCTGGTCGGATCCGCCGACGGTGAGCGACGGCTCATGCTGTGCGGCCTCTGGTACCACGACACCTTCGTGCGGGTCGACGGCGAGTGGCGGATCAAGCAGCGGGTGGAGGAGAAGAGCTACATGTTCGTGGCGCCCGACGCGCTCCCGGGCAGCTGATCCCCCGGCCCGGAAGCCCGAGGCGAAGCCTGCGAAGCCACCGGGCCCGAATCGGCGCACGGAACTGCGCGAATGCGGCCCGCGCGGTGCTGGTGAGCGCCATCATGGGATATCGCTCGGTCCGGAGGCACCGCGAGGAGTTTGCGCCATGACACAGCTGCCCGCCGCGTCGCATCAGCGTGCGGAGTTGGAGAAGGCCTGGCAGCGGTGGACCACGTCCACCCCCGGCCGCCCGCCCGGCGCCCAGGTGGCGTTGCGCGGCGAGGTGGCCGCGTCGTGGGAGCGGTCACTGCGCACGGTGGATCCGACGCGGGCGGTGGCCCCGGGTACCGACCGGGACGAATTGGGTTCACGCTGGGCCGAATCGCCGCTGCGCACCCCGGTCACCGAAATGGCGGGCGAACTGCGCGCGCTGACCGAGGACTCGGGCATGATCGCGGTGGTCACCGACGAGGCCGGGACCGTGCTCTTCAGTTGTGGCGATCGGTCGGTGCGGCGACGGGCCGAATCGGTGAACCTCGCCCCCGGCGGCTGCTGGGACGAGCCCTACATGGGCACCAGCGGCATCGCGCTGTCCCTGCACAGCGGCCGCCCCTCCCAGGTGTGGGCCGCCGAGCATCTGGTCGAGGCCCTGCACGGCTGGGTCTGCTACTGCGCGCCGATCCGCGCCGCCGACGGCCGCCAGTTGGGCGTGCTCGATCTATCGACGTACTGGGACCGTTCGCATCCGCTGATCCTCACCACCGTCCGAGCCCTGGTGACCGCCATCGAATCCCGAGTGCACGCCGAACAGCAACGCCCCGCCGTGACGCCCCGCCTCGAAGCGCTGGGTGTCCCCCGGTTGTATCAGCAGGGTCGCCAGGTGCCGATGCGGCCGCGGCAGCTCGAGATCCTGACCCTGCTGGCGCTCGAGCCCGACGGATTCACGCCGGAACGCTTGCACGAGGCCGTCTATGGCGACCGGTCGGTGTCGTCGAGCACGCTGAAATCCGATGTCTCCCGCCTGCGCGCGGCCACCGATGGCCGCATCGCCGACCGCCGCTACATGCTGACCGAACCTCTCGCCTGCGATGCCGTCGAGCTGCTGGCCGCGCTCGAGGCCGGCGACCTGACCACCGCGGTACGGCTGTATCGCGGTCCGCTGCTGCCGGATTCGGATGTCCCGGGCATCGTGCAGTGGCGCGAGCACCTCGACGTCTGCCTGCGCACGGCCGTGCTGGCCGACCACAATCCCGAGCACGCCCTGCGTTTCGGCCAGCGCTGCCCCGACGACATCGAGATCCACGAGCACGCCCTGCGCCTGCTCCCGCACGGCGACAGCCGCCGCGCGCTCGCGGCGGCGCGTCTGCACACCGCGTTGCACTAGGCGGCGCGCCGCGTCGCGTGCAAGGTTGCACAGCGTGCCTCGCATCCGAATTGTCCGTTACCGCAATCGATTCCGCAGGTAGTGACGCGACAACGTCTCGCCAACCCGGCGCCAACCTCCCGCCAACCTGCGCGGTTCATAGTGGCCCCCGTCACCGCAGATAATGCGATCAGGAGCCGCGCCATGATCTACGCCAAACCAGGCACAGAGGGCAGCATCGTCAGCTTCAACCGCCGCTACGACAACTTCATCGGCGGCGAGTGGAAAGCGCCGATCGAGGGCCGATACTTCGAGAATCCCTCCCCGATCGACGGCGAGACCTTTTGTGAAGTAGCGCGTTCCAGCGCGGCGGACATCGACATGGCGCTGGAGGCCGCACACCGGGCGGCCGAATCCTGGGGTGTCACCTCGGTGACCGATCGTGCCAATATCCTGAACAAGATCGCCGACCGGATCGAGGCGAACCTGGAGCGCCTCGCGGTCGCCGAAACCTGGGAGAACGGCAAGCCGGTCCGCGAAACCCTCGCCGCCGACCTGCCTTTGGCGGTCGACCACTTCCGCTACTTCGCCGGCGCGGCCCGCGCGCAGGAGGGCCACCTCTCCCAGATCGACGCCGACACCGTCGCCTACCACTTCCAGGAACCCCTCGGCGTGGTCGGGCAGATCATTCCGTGGAACTTTCCGATCCTGATGGCCGCCTGGAAGCTGGCGCCGGCCCTGGCGGCGGGAAACTGCGTCGTCATCAAGCCGGCCGAGCAGACGCCCGCCTCGCTGCTGCTGGTGATCGAGCTCATCGCGGACCTGCTGCCGCCCGGAGTCGTCAACGTGGTCAACGGTTTCGGCGTGGAGGCGGGCAAGCCGCTGGCGTCGAGCCCGCGCGTGGCCAAGGTCGCCTTCACCGGCGAGACCACCACCGGGCGGCTGATCATGCAGTACGCCAGCGAGAACATCATCCCGGTGACCCTCGAACTGGGCGGCAAGAGCCCCAACATCTTCTTCCCCGATGTGCTTTCGGCCGACGACGACTTCCTCGACAAGGCCGTCGAGGGTTTCGTGATGTTCGCGCTGAACCAGGGCGAAGTGTGCACCTGCCCGTCCCGGGCGCTCGTCCATTCGTCGATCTACGACGAGTTCATGGCCCGCTGCATCGAGCGGACCAAGGCCATCAAGGGCGGCAATCCGCTCGACGACGCGACCATGATCGGCGCGCAGGCCAGCAACGACCAGTACGAGAAGATCCTCTCCTACATCGACATCGGCCGTCAGGAGGGCGCGAAAGTGCTCACCGGCGGCGAGATGCGCAAGGTGGAGGGTTTCCCCAATGGGTACTACATCGAGCCGACGATCTTCGAGGGCCGCAATGACATGCGGATCTTCCAGGAGGAGATCTTCGGACCGGTGGTAGCGGTGGCCCGCTTCGACAACGAGGTCGAAGCGGTAACCATCGCCAACGACACGCTCTACGGCCTCGGCGCGGGCGTGTGGAGCCGCGACGGCGGCATCGCCTACCGGGTGGGCCGGGCGCTGAAAGCCGGTCGGGTGTGGACCAATTGCTACCACGCCTATCCCGCGCACGCGGCGTTCGGCGGCTACAAGAAGTCCGGTATCGGCCGCGAGAACCATCGCATGATGCTCGACCACTATCAGCAGACGAAAAACCTGCTCGTGTCCTATTCCCCGAAGAAACTCGGATTCTTCTGAACCGAGGGGGCGAGATGACGGCGGGTCCGGTATCCCGGGTGACCATCACCGAGGCCGCGGCGGCGGTGCTGCAGCGGCTCGTCGACCATAACGGCCCGGTGATGTTCCACCAGTCGGGCGGCTGCTGCGACGGCAGCTCCCCGATGTGCTACCCCCTGGGCGAGTTCCGGGTGGGCGCGGCCGATGTGCTGCTCGGCCGCGTCTTCCCGGACACGGCGTTCTGGATGAGCGCCGACCAGTTCGAATACTGGCGCCACACCCACCTCACCGTCGACGTGGTCCCCGGCCGCGGCAGCGGTTTCTCCCTCGAGGCCCCCGAGGGAGTCCGATTCGTCATCCGGTCACGCCTGTTCACCGATGCCGAGACAGCGGTGCTGGAAGCGGCTCCCGCCCCGCTCCGCGGCAACGAACTGGCCGGATGAAGGAGGGTGACGCGGCCGGTTTCTCCGGGTCGGCCGCGCCACCGTACAACCCTCTTCCCGTGCTGCGCCTATCTGTGCTGGATGAACTTCAGCGGCCGGGGAGGAAGCGGAGGCTGCGGGCGATGGTCATCAGGAAGGGCTGCCACTTGTCCTGGGGGACGAACGGCGGGGCGTCCAGGTTGAGGAAGCGGGTGACGACGATGGACTGGGGTTCGGTGAACTTCAGGAGGCCGTCGGGGCCGTGTCGGCGGCCGACACCGGAGATGCCCATGCCGCCCATGGGGGCGCCGGTGGTGCCCCAGGCGGGGGCGTAGCCCTCGTCGACATTGACTGTGCCGGCGTGCAATTGCTCGGCGATGCGCTCACCCTCGGCCTTGCTGCCCGCCCAGACGCTGGCGTTGAGGCCGTACTCGGTGTCGTTGGCGCGGGTGATGGCCTCGTCGACCGAGTCCACCGGGTAGATGGAGACCAGGGGGCCGAAGGTTTCGTTGCGGCCGCACTCCATGGCGTCGGTGACCTCGGACAGAACCGTCGGTTCGAAGAACAGCGGGCCCAGGTCGGGGCGGGGGTTGCCGCCCGCGAGCACCCTCGCGCCCTTGGAGACCGCGTCGGCGACGTGCTTGGTGACCGTCTCCAGCTGCGCTTCGGAGATCAGGCTGCCGATGTCCTTCGAGAAGTCGTATGCCGCACCGAGTTTCGCGGCCTTGACCGCGGCGGTGAACTTCCGGGTGAACTGCTCGGCCACCGCGCGCTCGACGTACACGCGCTCGATGGAGATGCACAGCTGGCCCGCGTTGGAGAAGCAGGCGCGCACCGCGGCCTTGGCGGCCTTGTCCAGATCGGCTCCGCGCGTGATGATCATCGGGTTCTTGCCGCCCAGTTCGGCGGAGAAGCCGATGAGGCGGCGGCCGCACTGCTCGGCCAGGGTGCGCCCGGTGGCGGAGGAGCCGGTGAACATCAGGTAGTCGCAGTCGTCGACGATGGCCGTGCCGACCACCGTGCCGGGACCGGTGACCACGGCGAACAGATCCGCGGGCAGCCCGGCGCGGGCGAACAGTTCGGCATTGGCCAGCGCCGAGTACGGGGTCTGACTGTCGGGCTTGACCACCACCGCGTTCCCGGCCAGCAGCGCCGGAATCGAGTCGCCGACCGCGAGCAGCATCGGATAGTTCCAGGGCGCGATCACCCCGACCACGCCCTTGGGCACCGGGCGCACCGAGGCCCGGTTGAGGACCGGGAACGCGCCCGGCACGCTCTGGGCCGCCAGTAGTTTCGGTGCGACCCGGGAGAAGTAGCGGGCCGCGAGGAACAGGCCGATCACCTCCTCCTGCGCCGCCCAGCGCGCCTTGCCGGTCTCGGCCTGGATGACGTCCATCAGGTATTCGCGGTTCTCGATCACCAGCGCGCGGTAGCGGTCCAGCACCTCGGCCCGCTGCTTCGGGGTGCGCGCGGCCCAGTCCGCCTGGGCGGCACGGGCTTTGGCGATGGCGGCGGCGACATCGGCGGCGGTGCCGACCGGCACTTCGCCCAGGGTGTCACCGGTGAACACCTCGGTGATCGCTCGGGTCGCGTGGTCCTGCGTGGTATCCACGGCCGCGAACGAGCGCAGCCGTTCGAACACCGCGGCAGCCGGCACCGGCATCATCGCCTCCTACTTGCGGGTAACTTTGAGATACGCACAATCTACTCCCTGACCTCGGCGTGGGGTCCGGACTGGGGAATCTCGTGATTGCCGAAGAATTGCCGATTCGCCCGGCGATCCGGGAGTAATGTTCTCGGCGGGGTGCCCTTTTCGAAGGAGTGCCCACAATGACCAAGTTCGTTCAGACGATCGAGTTCAAGACCACTCACATCGATGAGTTCAACGAGAAACTCGACGCGTGGCTGACCGCGACGGCGGGCAAACGCACTGCCGTCCGCGGCCTCGAGGCCAAGGATCGCGATCACGCGAACACCTATCTGCAGATGGTCGAATTCCCCTCCTACGAGGAGGCGATGCGGAACTCCGACCTGCCCGAGACCACCCGCTTCGCCCAGGAGATCGCCGCCCTGTGCGACGGCCCGGCCATCTTCCACAATCTGGATCTGCTGCGCGAGGACGACATGGCTGACGGCCATCGCCGCAGCCTGGTCGTGCGCAGCCTCGACAATCCGGACGAAACGCGCCCCTTCGAGGCGGAAGCGGGCCGGATGGACCTGATCGAGACGCCGTTGGGCGCGCTCGGCCGCGCGGTCTTCGAACCGGGCTGGCGCTGGTCCACCCACGTCAAGCCGATCGCGGGCACCGACAGCTGCCAGGCCATGCACGTGGGCTACTGCATCTCCGGCCGGATGCGGATCCGGATGGACGACGGCGCGGAATCCGATATCGGCCCCGGCGACTACCTGTTCTGCCCGGCCGGTCACGACGCCTGGGTCCTCGGTGACGAGGCGTGCGTGATGCTCGATTGGGCCGGCGCGGCCCAGTACGCGAAACGCGCCTGACGACAAGCGCATCGGCGCCCGCTCGACCGTAGGCGATGCGGCACTCCGTCTTTGACAGGGTGCCGCATTTATTTTGTCCGCATTGCCGGAATTCCAGTTCTTTGCTGTGAATTCTGTAACCGATCGTGATCGGTGAGCGAAGAAACAGCCAGTACTACCCCGGGCAGGGAATCTCCCGCCGGTGGAGGCAGCACCGGCGGGTCGGGCCCCGATCCCGCGCACGTACGAGGGGTGCGTGCGCGGGATCACCGAAAGGAGTGCGGCCCAGCCTTATTCGTTGACCAGCACTGGAATCGACAGCACCGCCGCCGAGACCGGAGCGTCGGCCGGAGCCGACACGATGGTGAACGGAATGCCGTTCACGCTGGGCACGTGCGGTCCGCCGCCGGTGGGTTCCTCGTCGGCGTGCTGGAACATCCCCGTACCGACCAGTCGGCCGTGGGCGTCGTAGAACGCCGCGCTCACCTCCAGTGCCAGCACATCGCTGACATCGGAGGTGATCGCCAGAGTGCCACGCACGGAAGACCCTTCGAGACGGGTGCCGCTCAGCCGTACCCGATCGGTGAACGGCCCGGCCGCCAGCCGCACCTCCCCCGCCGGGATCGCGAGCGTCGCGGCCGGTGGCTCGGTGGTGCGCGGCGCGGCGACCGGAGCGGCCGCGGGCGTCGGCCTCACGGGCTGCGGCGCGGACGAACAGCCCGTCCCCAGGGCCGCCACCGCCAGCAGACCCGCGATCACCGCTCCGGTTCGCCGCGTCACGGCAGCAGCGCCTTGTGCATCTTGGTGTACAGCGAGGTGTTGTCCTGGCTGGTCGCGAACACCTGCGCACCCGGGCCGTAGGCGTAGATCATCACGTCGGCGCCGGTGTGATTGCCCGACAGGTAGGTCAGCCACAGGCTCGCCTCGGGCGTGCCGTCCTTCACCTCGGCCGGGTCGTCGGGCGTGCGGAAGGTGGCGGGGGCGAAGTTGCGCGGATCCTGTTGTCCCGCACCGTTGACCGGACCGGGCGAACGGACCGGGTCCTTCACGTTGTCCTTGCCGTCCCGGCCCGGCTTGCTGTTGTTGGCCGGGTTGGTGGCGTCCACGTTCGTCGGCGGCGCGACGGCCTCGGCGTTGGTGAAGGTGTTCTTCTCGATGATGTTGAAGCCGGCGCACTCGTGGTCGGCGGTCACGATCACCATGGTGTGGCCGTCCTTCTTGGCGAAGTCCATGGCCGCGGCCACCGCGTCGTCGAACGCCTTGACCTCGTCGAGGGTCTGGGCGGCGTCGTTGGCGTGCGAACGCTTGTCGATCAGCGCGCCCTCGACCTGGAGCAGGAAGCCCTTGCCCTGACGCGCCGACAGCAGGTCGATCGCCTTGGTGGTCATGTCCTTCAGCGTCGGCTCCTGCTTCTGCGGAGCCGAATCCGGCAGTGCGTCGCGGGCATTGGTGACGGTCATGTTCCCGCGGTTGAACAGGCCGATCACCTTCTGCCCGGTCACCGACTTCAGGTCGGCGGCGGTGGCCACCTTCTGGCTCTCGGCGGTCTGCGCCTTGAGCGCCGGATCGCCCATGGAGCCCAGCACCTGATAGCCGTTGTCCAGCATGGCCTTCTGGTCGTCGGGCTCGAACCGGGCCAGGCCGCCACCGAAGATCACGTCGGCGGTGTTGTTGCGCGCGATCTGCTCGGCGATCGGGGTGACCAGCGTCTTGTCCGCGGGCTGCGCCTCGTAGCCGCCGTCGGCCTTCTTGGGCAGGCAGGTCGAATCGCTGAAGGTCGGGCCCTGGCAGCCGCGCAGCAGCGCGTGGCTGAACATGCCCGCCGGGGTGGCGTCGGTGATCTCGGCGGTGCTGACATTGCCGGTCGCGAAACCCGCGGCCTTGGCCTGCTCCATGAGCGTCGGCACCGACTTGCCGTAGGCGTCCACGCCGATCGCGGCGTTGTAGGTCTTCACACCCGACGACCACGCGGTGGCCGCGGACGCCGAGTCGGTCACCAGCGACGGCTTGGCGCTGTTGGGCTCCACCGCGTAGGTCGCGACCGCGCCCACATACGGCAGCCGCTCGAGCTGCAACTGCCCGCCCGCACCCTCGAACCGCTGTCGCGCGGCGGTCACGTGGGTGCGCCCCATGCCATCACCGAGCAGATAGATGATGTTGTGGACCTCGTTGTCGCCCTTGCTGTCCGACCCGCATCCGGCCACCAGCGTCGCGACCGACATCGCGGCGGTCGCCGTCGCGATCGCGACCGACCACGCGCGTTTCCTGTGCTGCACTTCGTCTCCTCCGTCGTCGCGTCCCCCGAGGTCCGGTGGCGCGGCCCGCTGTTCCGGGCGCGGCTGAAGCTAGTGCTGCCGGTTTGCCCGTTTCCGACTCACAGCAATCTCACAGTTGGATCGCAGGTTAACGGATTTCCCACGACGACCTCCCCCTTGGACGCGCCGCAACATCGTCGAACGCCCCCCGCACACGAGGACTCGCGTCCCGCCGGATTCCACGCCCGATTCGTCCCATGCTGACGGTTCGCGACGACACGCCTGAGCGTTGTGAATCATCGTGTGCCGCCCTCTATTAGGGTTGCTATCAAATTGCTGCTCGACGGCTTCGAATGTGATGCACCGTCATGCATGACCCGGTCTGTCAAACGCGCTCCCGCCCAACGGGATCGATGTGCATATGTGACCTACGTCCCGTTACCTTTGCCCGATGTTCAGAGCAAGGCTCGGGGTCCGCACCCGCGTGCTTGCCATCGCACTCGTCCCGAGCCTGGCGCTGCTCGCGATCGGCGTGGGTGGCGCGGGATACCTGGTGGTCGAGAGCAAGCAGGCGCGGGAATGGGCGGACGCGTTGTCCGCCGCGGGAGCGCCCACCGGAGAATTGATCGCCGCGGTCGAGCAGGAGCGCCAGCTCTCGATGGCGCAGATGGCCGGTGGCGAGGACGCCAATCCGAAGGCCCTCGCGCAGGCGCGAACCCGGCTCGACAACGCGCTGCTGGGAATGGCGCCGGTATCGGCCTCCATGCGCGAATCCGGTCCGGAATCGGTCACCGGTGACGTCGGCGGGTTCCTGACCCTCACCAGGCAGCTGGCGGGACTGCGCACCGGAATCGACACCAACGGGGTGTCGGTGTCGGACACCTATTACTTCTACGGCAAGGTGCTGGAGTTCATCTGGATCGGCACCCGCATCGTCGCCGACCGCGCACCCAACGCCGCGGTCGCCATGGAGATGATCAACGGCCTGCAGATCGTGCAGTCCGCCGAAATGCTCTCCCGCGAGGCGGCGGTAGCCGAGGTGCTGCTCGCCGGCGGCGCGCTGCCGCCCGAACTGGCCATCGAATTCTCCCGCGTGGCAGGCACCTACCGCGTCAACCTCGGCGTGCTCGCCGGCGGTGACGGCGGCACCGGCAATGCCGACATGCAGGCCCTGATGAACGATCCGGACTGGACGAAGATCGTCATGATGGAGAACGTCCTGCTCTCGCGGGCGCTCGATCCCATGACGCTGCCGCCGGTCAAGCCCGGCTCTCCCCCGGTGGTCGCGCCGCTGACCTTCACCCCGCAGGAATGGCGGGACACGGTGTCGCGCCTCAACGCACAGGTCCTCAAGCTGTGGGACAAGAACAGCAAGCACAACGAGCGCGCGGCGGCCGACGTGGCCGACACCGACGCCCGTAACTCGGCACTCGTCGGTGGCGCCATGGTGGCGGTGTCGGCGCTGGCCTTCCTGGTCTCGCTGATCCTGGCCAACCGGATCATCCGCCGCCTCAAGGGCTTGCGCGACGAGACGCTGGTGCTCGCCGACGAGCGGCTGCCCGAGATCATGGCCAAGCTGCGCGAGGGCCGCCCGCTGGACCCGGCCGACGAGAAGGCGATTCTGGACTTCGGCCACGACGAGATCGGCCAGGTGGCCAAGGCGTTCACCCACGCCCACGCCTCCGCCGTATCGGCCGCCATCACCGAGGCCCGCACCCGTGAGGGCGTCAAGGCGATGTTCCTCAATATCGCCCACCGCAGCCAGGTCATCGTGCACCGCCAGCTGGAGATCCTCGACGCCGCGGAGTCGCAGCAGGAGGATCCGGCGCTGCTGGACATCTACTTCAGCCTCGACCACCTGGCCACCCGCGAACGCCGCAACGCCGAGAACCTGATCATTCTCGCGGGCGGTCAGCCCGGGCGGCAGTGGCGAAACCCGGTGCAGCTGCTCGAGATCGTGCGCTCCAGCGTCGGCGAGACCGCCGACTACACCCGGGTCAAGATCGCCCGGCTGCCCGAGGTGTCCATCGTGGGCAGCGCGGTGGCCGACCTCGTGCACCTGCTCGCCGAGCTGGTCGACAACGCCGCCCACTTCTCGCCGCCGCAGTCGCAGGTCGAGGTGCGCGGCAATGTGGTCGGCAAGGGCGTCGCCATCGAAATCATCGACCAGGGCATGGGTATGCCCGAGGAAGAGCTCGCGCGGATCAACGAGGTGCTGCGCGAGGCCCCGGACTTCGGTGTCGCCATGCTGCCCGACGACTTCCGCCTCGGCCGCTTCGTGGTCGCCCAGCTGGCCTCGCGCCACGGAATCACGGTGCGGCTCACCGAATCCGACTACGGCGGCGTGCGCGCCATCGTGCTGGTGCCGACCGCCCTGACCGTGCAGGCCTCCGGCCGCACCGGTGAGATCCCGGCGGCTCCGCGTCAGCTCGAGACCGGCGGGCTGTCCGCCGCCTCGGCCGCTCGACCGCGCTGCTGGCCGCCAGTCTGGACAGCCGCCTGCCCGAG
>NZ_JBSGCY010000137.1:0-16934 GCF_053602115.1 Nocardia sp. NPDC004582
GTGTCCGGGTACCGGGTCGCTGACGCCGAATCCGGGGAATTGCTGGACGTGGCAATGGAAGCGTTCGCGCAGCGCCCGCCGGTGCAGCAGCGGCCGCAGCAGGCCTGGCAGCCGCCGAACACGGCCCCGCCCAACCAGAATCAGTGGAATCCGAACCGGCCGGTATCGGGTCCGCAGCACCAACAGCCGAACCCGCAGCACCAGCAGCCGAATCCGGTGTCGCAGCGGCCGGCCCCGCCCGTCGGCAACGCGGCCACGCCGAATGTGGTGCGTCCACCGGTCAACCAGCAGCCCCCGGGCGCCGATCCCATCAACATGACCACCAAGGCGGACACCTCGGCGCTGCCGCCGATCCGCGCGCGGGCCTCCACCGCGGCCATCGCGCGCGCCGACCGGATTCCGCGTCAGGGCCTGCACATCGGCCGCACCAGCGACAACGAGATCGTGGTCAACGATCCGATGGCCTCGCGCAAACACGCGCGCCTGGTGCCCGACCGCGAGGGCCTCGCCATCGAGGACCTCAACTCCGCCAACGGCACCTTCGTCAACGGCCGCCGCGAACAGCGCGCGCTGCTGCGCGAACGCGACATCGTCACCATCGGTAACGTCGACTTCGTCGTGCAGGAAGGCACGCTCGTGCACCGGCAGCGGCCGGTCGCCGAACAGGGCCTGCACGTGCACGGCGTCTCGTTCACCGTCGAGGGCAACAAGCAGCTGCTCGTGGACGTGAACATGCAGGCCGGGCGCGGCTCGCTGACCGCGCTCATCGGACCCTCCGGCGCGGGCAAGTCCACGCTGTCGAAACTCATTGCGGGAACCACGCTTCCATCCGCGGGCGTGGTCACCTTCGAGGGCCGCAACCTGCACGCCGAATACGAGGCGCTGCGCTCCCGCATCGGCATGGTGCCGCAGGACGACGTGCTGCACCGGCAGCTCACCGTCAAGCAGGCGCTCAACTTCGCCGCCCAGCTGCGACTGCCGCCCGACACCAGCAAGGCCGACCGCAAGCAGGTGATCGCCGATGTGCTGAAGGAGCTTTCGCTCACCCAGCACGCCGACACCCGGGTGGACCGGCTCTCCGGCGGTCAGCGCAAGCGCGCCTCGGTGGCCATGGAGCTGCTCACCGGTCCCTCGCTGCTCATCCTCGACGAGCCCACCTCCGGCCTGGACCCGGCGCTGGACCGCCAGGTCATGACCATGCTGCGGGAACTGGCCGACGCCGGGCGCACCGTCATCGTGGTCACCCACTCGGTGGCCTGCCTGGACATGTGCGACCAGGTGCTGCTGCTGGGCCCCGGCGGCAAGACCGCCTTCTGCGGGCATCCGGGCAGCGTCGGGCACTCCATGGGCACCAGCGACTGGGCCGAGATCTTCGGCCGCGTCGCCGCCGATCCGGACGGGGCCTTCGCGAATTTCCGCTCCCGCCAGGCGTTCGCGGAGCCACCCGCGCCGGTGAAACCGGTGGAACGGGCGAAAGCGCCGAAATCCAGTCCGTTCAAACAGTTCTCGACCCTGGCCCGGCGGCAGCTGCGGCTCATCTTCGCCGACCGCGGCTATCTGGCGTTCCTGGGGATCCTGCCGTTCGTGCTCGGCGGTCTGTCACTGGTCGTGCAGGGCAAGAGCGGATTCGAGTCCGTCGGATTCGTGCAGGCGCCCGACGGCAGCTTCGTGCGCGCCAACAACGGTGAGGCGCAACAGCTGCTGGTCGTGCTGATCCTCGGCGCCTGCTTCATGGGCGCCACGCTCACCGTGCGTGATCTGGTCGGCGAACGGGCCATCTACTACCGCGAACGCGCGGTCGGATTGCGTTCCGGCGCCTACCTGATGTCGAAGGTCGTGGTCTTCAGCCTGGCGGCGCTGGTGCAGTCGGCCGTCATGATCGGCATCGTGCTGGCGGTGAAGAAGCCGCCGGCCACGGGCGCGGTGCTCTCGCTCGGCACCGTGGAGCTCTACCTCGACGTCGCCTTGACCGCGGTGGCCTGCGTGATCCTGGGCCTGGTGCTGTCCTCGCTGGCCAAATCCAACGAGCAGGTGATGCCGCTGCTGGTGGTGATCATCATGGCCCAGCTGGTGATGGCCGGCGGCATGATCCCGGTGACCGGCCGCGCCGTGCTGGAACAGCTGTCCTGGCTGTTCCCGTCGCGCTGGGGCTATGCCGCCGGAGCGTCGACGGTCAACCTGCCCGAGCTGTCGGTCTCGGCCGCGGCGCAGCAGGACAGCTTCTGGAAGCACACCGTCGCCGCGTGGTCGCTGGACGTGGCCATGCTGTGCGTGATCGCGACGCTGCTGGCCCTGTTCACCTGGTCGCGCCTGCGCTTGAAGAAGTCGGCGGCGTGACCGGGCACACACCCGCGCAGGGGTGCGAAGAATGATTCGGTCGCGCGCTCGACGGAGCGAGCAGGCAGACTGATGACTGTGACAGCGCGAGTTGGGGCAGTGCATCTCGGCTGGGACGTGGTGTCGGTGGCCGCCGGTGGCGGCGGTTCACCGATTCGCCCGGTCCAGGTCGAGGGCTCGTACACGCCGCCCGCATATCTGCTGGCCGACTCGTCGGGCCGGCTGCACACCGCCGGCGTGGACCGGCGGCCGGATGTCGGCATCGCCATCTCCGATGTGCGCGACATCATCGGGCACCCGCAGATCGTGGTGGCCGGGGCGACCTGGCCCGCCGAACTGGTGTTCCGGGCGCGCATGCACAACCCGCTGGCCTCGGTGATCGAGCACCTCGGGGCGACACCGGACGTGCTCGCGTTGCCCTTCCCCGACGAATGGCCCGACCCCCAGGTCGACGAATTCGTGCGGCTGGTGGAACAGCTCGGCGTGCCCGCCGAACCGCTGCCCGAGTCGGTGGCGCTGTCGGGGTACGTGCGCGCGCTCGGACTGGTGCGCGCCCCCGGCCGCGGACCCGCCGTCGGCGCGGTCGGCGTCTATTCCGACGGCCGCGAATGCCTCGTGGTCGCGGTCCACGGCAATGACGATCAGCCCACCGAATCGGTCAGCGTCGCCATCACGGCCGAGGCGCTGCACGAGGCCCACGCCGCCGACAATGTGGTCATCGAGGTCATGGCCGCCGCGCGGGCCATCAACGCCGACACCTCGACCGTGCTCCTCACCGGCAATGTCTGCTTCAACGACGCCCTGCGCCTGGCCTTCCAGAACCACCTCGGCCACCGCTTCCAGGTCGCCGACCATCCGATGCACGCATTGGTCCTCGGCGCGACCCACCTGCTGGTCGCCGACAGCGAGGGCGACCCGGCCTACGACCGGCCGCAGCCCGGTCCGGGACAGCAGCTGGGCATGGCGGGACAGCCGGGCGGTGCGGGACAACAGCCGGCCGCTGTCGGACAGCAGTCCGGCGGAGTGGAAGCGCGGCCCGTCGAGCAGGGGCCGCGCCACGTCACCGGTGGCCCCGAAGCGGACCAGCCGCTGCAACGCCAGCCCGAACCGCTGTCCCAGCAGCCGGAACTGGTTCCCCGGCACATGGATTCACCACCCGCGCCCGAATCCGCCTCGCAGCGACCGGGTCCCGCGCCGCGCACCGGCCCGCAACCCGCGGTCGACGGTGACCGGAACGGCGGCGAACCGGACGGCCGGACACGTCGCCTGACGGCCGAGGAGGCCGCGGCGGTCGCCGCCGCGCCGGGACCGCAGACGGGCGGACCGGGTGCGCAGCCGGTGGCCGATCCGGCCGCCGAAGGAGTCACACGGCGAATCACCGGGCAGGAGACCGCATCTCCGGGCAGCCCTACCGGCAATACCGGGCCCGGCGGGATCACGCAGCGGGTGACGCCGGAGGAATTGGCACGGCTGACCGCGCAGGCGGGGGCGGGCGAGAACCGGACCGCGACCGCGGGGACCGGCCCGAGTGCCGATGCGGGCCAAGGGGTTGCGCGCGGGTCCGAGGGCCCGGCCACCGGGTCGCAGCCCGTTGTCGGGGGACGCGGGACATTGCCGCCCGGTCTGGAAGGCGTCGGTGGCCGATTCATGCGGCCGCCGGGCTCGCCCGCCGATGACCAGATGACCACGGTCTTCGGTCCCGGCGACCAAGGCGGCGCCGGATCTGGTCGCCAGGGCATCGCAGGATCGGGTCAGCCGGGCGGCGCTGGATCAGCGGGGAGCTACGGCACCGGCGGACAGGGTCCGCAGGGCGGTCCGGGTGCGCAGGGCGGCGGTCAGGGTTCTCCCGGTGGCCAGGGTGCGCACGGTGGTTACGGCCAAGGCGGCGCGTATGGGCCGGGCGGTCCGGCCACTGGCGGCTATCCGCAACAAGGCGGGGCGGCTGGGCAATTCGGGCCGGGCACAGGTGGTCCGGGCTCGGCGGGTGGCTATGGCGCGGGCTACGGTTCGGCGAATGCTCCGGGCTCGGAGGGAGCGCCGCAGGGCGGTTACGGTCCCGGTGGCGCGCAGCCGGGTCAGGGCGGGCAGTACGGCGGCCAGCCGGGTGCCGGTGGGCAGTACGGCCAGGGCGGATACGGTTCGGGCGGTTACGGCGGCCAGGGTGGTTATGGCGGCGGCGGTTACCCCGCGGGACCCTATGGGGCCGAGGGGGATACGTCCGGTTCGGGTCGCGGAGGTTTTGCTGGATCCGGTGGAAACGCTCCTGGTCAGCCCAGCGCGATGTACGGTGGGTCGATGTCGTCGGGGGTGCGTGGGTCGAATCCGCAAACGCCGGAAGATAGCGCTGGACAGTCGGATTCGGACTCCGGATCGGACTCCGAGGGCGAGCGCAAGCAGCGCAAGGGCAAGCTGTGGAACAAGATGCGCAAGCCGTTCGGCGCGCCGATCATCGTCGGCGCGGCGGCCCTGTCGCTGCTGGGCGCGCACTCGGATCAACGCCAGGTTCCGGCGGCCGGATCCCCGGCGCCGGTCGGCGGTATGACCCGGGCCAGCGACCTCGAGCTACGCCCGGTCGGTGAATCCTGCGCGGTGACCCCGTTCGTCTCGGGGCTGCCCGGCTCCGGCGTCGCCACCATCGGCGACCCGCACAAGACGGACTGTGTGCGGTCCGGCATCGATACGCTGCGCTACACGCTGCCCGGCCCGGTGCGCGGGGCCGACCCCGGCCCGCCGTTGCACATCTGACCGGTGGGCGGCATCGCGCCGGTCGCGGACCGTATCCGGCCGGTGACCGGGGCCTCGGGGACCGATTCGAGGGTCCGCGGTCCCCGCTGGTATGGTTGCTCGTTGGTGTGCGGTACGGCCGGGTTTCCGGCTGTCGCACGAGCCCCGGGTCTCCACCGGCCGCCGGGATTCAGCTCGATCGCGCACTTGGCTGGCAAAACCTACGACAGACAGGGATGCACTGTGCCTACGTACAGCCCCAAGGGCGGTGACGTGACCCGCAAGTGGTACGTCATCGACGCCACTGACGTAGTGCTCGGCCGTCTTTCCGTGCAGGCTGCGAACATCCTGCGTGGCAAGAACAAGCCGACCTACGCCCCGAACGTTGATGGCGGCGACTTCGTCATCATCATCAACGCCGACAAGGTTGCCATCTCGGGCAACAAGCGGCAGGACAAGGTCCTCTACACCCACTCCGGTCACCCGGGTGGTCTGAAGGGCCGTACCGTGGGCCAGATCCTGGACACCCGCCCCGACCGTCTGGTCGAGCGTGCCGTCAAGGGCATGATCCCGAAGAACAAGCTGGGCAACAAGATCATCGGCAAGCTGAAGGTCTACGCGGGCCCGAACCACCCGCACGCCGCCCAGCAGCCCATCCCCTTCGAGATCAAGCAGGTGGCCCAGTGACCGCTCCTGAGGAATTCAACGACGACTACGTCGTCGAGGACACCGCTGTGGAGGTCGTCGACGAGGGTGGCTACGAGGCCGAGGCCGAGTACACCGAGACCTTCGTCGCTCCGGTGATCATCGATCGCCCGGTGCAGACCGTCGGCCGCCGCAAGGAGGCCGTGGTCCGCGTGCGCCTGGTGCCGGGCTCCGGCAACTTCGTGCTGAACGGCCGCACCATCGAGGACTACTTCCCGAACAAGGTGCACCAGCAGCTGGTGAAGTCCCCGCTCGTCACCGTCGAGCGCACCGAGACCTTCGACATCCACGCCCGCCTCGTCGGCGGCGGCCCGTCGGGTCAGGCCGGCGCTCTGCGCCTGGCCATCGCGCGTGCCCTCATCGAGGTCACCCCGGAGGACCGTCCCGCCCTCAAGCGTGCCGGCTTCCTGACCCGTGACCCGCGTGCCACCGAGCGTAAGAAGTACGGCCTCAAGAAGGCCCGTAAGGCGCCTCAGTACTCGAAGCGCTGATATTGCGCCGTCAGGCTGCACCGTGCCCGGCCCTCATGGGAGCCGGGCACGGTACCGTCTACACGGCAACCTGTACGAGAGCAGGCTCCCCGCATCGGGCAGCCTGCTCTCGTGCTGTATCGACCGAACGGCAGGGGTTTTGAGGTAATGGGACGTTTGTTCGGCACCGATGGTGTACGCGGGCTCGCCAACGGGTCGTTGAGTCCGGAACTGGCGCTGCAGGTTTCGGCCGCCGCCGCCCAGGTCTTGAGCCGGGGGAAGAAGCGCGCCGTGGCCGTGGTGGGCCGCGATCCGCGCGCCAGCGGCGAGATGCTGGAGGCCGCCGTCACCGCGGGCCTCACCTCCGCGGGCGTGGACGTGCTGTCGGTCGGCGTGCTGCCGACGCCCGCCGTCGCGTATCTGACCGCCGCCTTCGACGCCTGCCTGGGCGTCATGATCTCCGCCTCGCACAACCCCATGCCGGACAATGGCATCAAGATCTTCGCCGCGGGCGGGCACAAGCTGGACGACGCCGTCGAGGACCGGATCGAGGCGCTGATCACGGAGGGCGGCTTCACCCGGCCCACCGGCGCGGCGATCGGCCGCATCCTGGGGCGGCCGGGCCTGGGCGGGCATGTCTTCGACGTCAACGACCAGTACAGCCTCGAGGGCACCCACGAACGCTATGTCGAGCACCTGGTCCAGGCCACCGGCCGCGACCTGCGCGGGCTCACCGTCGTGGTGGACTGCGCGCACGGCGCGGCCTCCGAGGTCGGGCCCGCCGCCTACCGCGAGGCGGGCGCGACCGTCATCGCGATCAACGCCGACCCCGACGGCCTCAATATCAACGACGGCTGCGGCTCCACGCATCTGGAACAGGTCCAGGCCGCGGTGCGCGCGCACGGCGCGGATCTCGGCCTCGCCCATGACGGCGACGCCGATCGCTGCCTGGCCGTGGACGCCACCGGCGCGATCGTGGACGGCGACGCCATCATGGCCGTGCTCGCTGTCGGCATGCGCGACTCCGGCGAACTGGCCGAGAACACCCTGGTCGCGACCGTCATGAGCAACCTCGGCCTGCACATCGCCATGCGCGAGGCCGGAATCACCGTGCGCACCACCGCTGTCGGCGACCGCTATGTGCTCGAGGACCTCCGCAACGGCGGCTACACCCTCGGCGGCGAGCAGTCCGGGCACGTGGTGTTCCCGCGCTACGGCACCACCGGCGACGGCGTGCTCACCGGCCTCAAACTGATGGCCCGGATGGCCGAAACCGGCAGCGGCCTGGCGGAATTGGCGGGCATCGTGAAGGTCGTCCCGCAGATCCTGGTGAACGTCCCGGTCACGGACAAGGCCGCCGTCGCCATCGCGCCCGCGGTGCTGGAAGCCGTCGCCCACGCCGAGCGGCTGCTGGGCGACACCGGCCGAATCCTGCTGCGCCCCAGCGGAACCGAACAACTGGTCCGCGTCATGGTCGAAGCCACCGACCCCGAACAAGCACACCACCTGGCCGACCATCTCGCCAAGCTGGTCGAGGCCGTCTGACCCGTCGCCGAGTGGCACACCCTGGAGGGGATTCGTCCGAATTCCCCTCCAGGGTGTGCCACTCGGCGGTTAGTGGGATTCGGTGAGGTGGCCGTTGGACAGGTGCCAGCGGCGGGTTGCGGTGATGGTGTCGAGCATGCGGCGGTCGTGGGTTACCAGGAGGATTGTGCCCTGGAAGGATTCGACGGCCTGCTCGAGTTGTTCGATGGCGGGGAGGTCCAGGTGGTTGGTGGGCTCGTCCAGTACCAGTAGGTTCACGCCGCGGGCTTGTAGCAGCGCCAGCGCGGCGCGGGTGCGCTCACCGGGGGAGAGGGTGTCGTTGGGGCGCAGCACATGCGGGCCGCGGAGGCCGAACTTCGCGAGCAGGGTGCGGACGTCCGACTCGTTCCAGTCGGGGATCTGCGCGCTGAAAGTGTCCGCGAGCGTGGCGGTTCCGCGGAACAGGCCGCGCGCCTGATCGACCTCGCCGATCGCGACGCCCGAGCCGAGCGACGCGGAACCGTTGTCCGGCCGCACCTTTCCCAGCAGTAGCGACAGCAGGGTGGACTTGCCGGCGCCGTTCGCGCCGGTCAGCACGATGCGGTCGCCCCAATCCACCTGCACCGTGACCGGTCCGAGCGTGAAATCGCCGCGGGACACGGTCGCGCCGGACAGGGTGGCCACCACCGCGCCGCTGCGGGGCGCGGCCGCAATGGACATGCGCAGCTCCCACTCCTTGCGCGGTTCCTCCACCACGTCCAGGCGTTCGATGCGCTTGAGCGTCTGCTTGACCTTGGACGCCTGCTTCTCGGTGGACTCCGCGCGGGCCTTGCGGCCCAGCTTGTCCGAATCCGCCTTCGACTTGCGGCGGGCATTGCGGACACCGTGTTCCATCCAGTTGCGCTGCATGGTGGCGCGCGCCTCCAGACCGGCCTTGGTGTCGGCGAACTCGTCGTAGGCCTCGCGAGCGTGGCGGCGCGCGATCGCCCGCTCCTCCAGATACGAGTCGTAGCCGCCGTCATAGACGCCGACCTGCTGCTGCGCCAGATCCAGCTCCACGATGCGATTCACGGTGCGCGCCAGGAACTCCCGGTCATGGCTGATCACCATGAGCGGCTCGCGGACCCCGGTCACGAACTGCTCGAGCCGGGCCAGGCCATCCAGGTCGAGGTCGTTGGTGGGCTCGTCGAGCAGCAGGATGTCGAAGCGGGACAACAGGACCGAGGCCAGACCGGCGCGGGCGGCCTGGCCGCCGGAGAGCACGGTCATGGGGGTGGCCAGGCCGTGCGGGAGGCTGCCGGTGAGACCCAGATCGGCGGCCACCTCCTCGGCGCGCTGCTCCAGGTCCGCGCCGCCCAGGGCCAGCCAGCGCTCCAGAGCGGGGGAATACTCGTCGTCGCCGCCGTCGGCGAGGCGCTCGGCGGCGGCGTCCATGGTGTGCTGGGCGGTGGCCACACCGGTGCGGCGGTACAGGAATTCCAGCACCGTCTCGCCCTCGATGCGCTCGGGCTCCTGGGCCAGATAGCCGACCGTGGCGTCCGGCGGGCTCAGCACGATCTCGCCCTCGTGGGCGTCGCCGGCGGCGAGCATGCGCAGCAGGGTCGACTTGCCCGCCCCGTTCACACCGACCAGGCCGATCACATCGCCCGGGGCGAGGATCAGGTCCAGGTCGGAGAACAGCAGTCGCTCGCCGTGTCCGGCGGCCAGGCCGCGCGCATGCAGAGTGGTGCTCACCAGGGCGATTCTGCCGTGCTCAGGGTGGCACCCTGACGTCGGGCCTCGGAAAGTTCAGGGTGGTCATCGGGCGAGGGACCGATGTGCGCGGGGGCTCGGCTCGGCAGAGTGGAGACATGACCACAGAGTTTCCGACCCCGGCCCCGAAGCGACTGACCCGCTCCCAGCACGACAAGTGGATCGCCGGCGTGTGCGGCGGCGTCGCCGAATACGTCGGCTGGAGTCCCGGCCTCGTCCGCTTCCTCTTCATCCTCTCCTGCCTGCTGCCCGGTCCGCAGTTCCTGCTCTACATCGCGCTGTGGATCATCATCCCCAAGCGCTGAGTCATCCACAGGCCGCGAGTTATCCACATTCGGCATCGAAGGTGGTGCGAGGGGTGATCTCGAGTGCCAGGATGGGGGTCACGCCACTGCGGAGGAGTGCACACCATGGTCACATCGGGTGAACTGCCCGGACTGGATCTGCCCGGATTGGACGCGCATTCGGAACTGGGTGGGCTAGGTGCGGTCGAATTGTCGCACCCCACACAGGATCTCGACGCGGACGGCCTGGCCGACACCGTGACCACCGGCACCGATCACGCCATGCAGGTGTGGACGGATCTGGATCACGACGGCTACGCCGACCACGTGACCGTGGTGGACAGCGGCGGCGACTACGCCGCCTGGGAGTTCCACCACAACTCCGACGGCACCACCGCGTGGGTGCGCACGGACGGCGGACACCTCGGCGGCGTCTAGCCGGGGCTGACGGGGGCTTCACGCCACGGGCAGCGGCACCGTGGGGATTCGAGGGGGGGATCGATGGGTGAATCCGGCGACTTCGGCGTGCGCGTCACAGCCCTGCACACCGCGGCCACCACCTTGCGGGACAACGCCGAGGCGCTGCGGCAACACGCCCACGCCATCGCCGATCACGCCTTCGGCCTCGGCAATGACTCGGCGGGACGCGACTACTCGGCCCAGGGAGCCACCGTCCACCGCGGATTCGAGCGCGCGGCGGGCTGCCTGCGGCACTGGGCCGCCGCGGCCGCCGCCACCGCCGACGTCTTCGACCGTGCCGCCACCGAATACGCCCGCCTGGACCAGGCCCGCGCCACCGCCCTCCGCCAGGTCGGCCGATGACCTTCGACCCCACCGGCAAGACCGTCGACCAGATTCTCGATCACGGAGCGCCCGGCCTGCGCTACTGGGAACAGTTCCTGCCGGTGTACGCCAAGGCATTCGGTGCACCAGCCGGTGTGAATCTCGCCGAGCTCTGCGCCCGCTATGACGAACAACGTGGCCTGAACCTCGACGAATTCGATACCGCCCGAACCGAACTGGACAAAGCGCTCACCAACGCCGAATCCCGCTTCAGCTCCCACCGCTCGATAGCCGACTCCCTTCCGGCGGCCTGGACCGGCGCAACCGGCACCGAGGCCCTCGCCATTCTGAATTCCCAACTGCGCCAGGCCCGCGAAGACCTCGACACCATCCGCACCGCCTCCACGGCGATCGCCGCCGCCCTCGACCCGATCCGCGCCGCCATCCTCACCAAAGCGGAACGAACCCGCGGCCTCCTCGACCCCACCCCCGATGGCGACGCCCACATCACCATCGACGGCAGGACGTCCGACGCCATCGGCGCCCTCGGGAAAGCGGACCCCTGGCTCACCGCCACCTTCCGCCCCGAGATCGACCGGCAACTGGCCGCCTTCACCGCCACCTGCGCAGCCACCGCCGACACCGTCGAATCCCACTACCGCACCATCATCACGGCCTTCGACCAGGTCATCGACCACACTTATCCCCAGCCATCCCAAGCCCTACTGCCCCAACCGGATACGTCCACATCCGGGATACCGGACGACGCGACGCCATCGGGGATTCCGGCGGCCCGATCGGCTTCGGCGCCGCCCGGGCATCCCGCCACCGTTCCGCCCGCACCCGGTGCTGCGCCGACCGACTGCGAAGCGCCGCGCCCGGACCCAGCGTCGACGCTCCCGGACCAGGCGGGGACGCAGACCGACCGCGCTGTCGAGCCGAACGACGCCAGCACCACGAAGACGAACAGCGCTGGGGTGCAGCCCGACTCGCCTCCGGTGACGTCCGGCCCCGATGTGTCGGCGCAGGCGCTGAGCCCCGGCTCATCCGCAGATTCCGACGCGACCGGGGTGCCCGTCTGCTGTGCGTCACGGAATGCGCCGGCCTCAGGCCAATCCGGGCCAGAGGGACGGACTTGTTGCGGCACGGGGGCCGGAGCGCCGAAGGACCACACGTGCACCGCACCGTCGTCCACCACGGTCCAGTCCGGTTCCGAGCGTGGCGCGTCCGGGGCGTTGGCCGCCGGAGGGGGGTCTCCTGCTTACGAGGGCTCGGCTCGTACAGCTGAACCGTCGGACGTGGAGCCGTCCTTCGCGGATACGCCGAACGCGCCGGATTCGGCGTCCCATGCCGCACCGAAGTCGGCCCAGCCCCAGGGCGAGCTGCTCGGGCAGCGGCTCGAGAGCCTCCTCGGAAAGCTCGAAACCGGTTTGCAGCAGAGCATTTCCGCAGTGGTCGAGCAGCTCGCCTCCGCTCGGAACCCGATGCTCGACTCCCTGGGTGACGTCGAGACGCCCGCCGAGCCAGGCCAATCCGCCCACCCTGATCGACCCGCCGACCCGGCTGCGTCCGCCGACCCGGCTGCGTCCGCCGATCCGGCTGCGCCCTCCGATCCGGCGAAGGCTGCCGACCCCTCGGCTGGCCCGGGTCGACTCGAGAATCCGACCCCTCCGTCCGGCCATCTCGAATTCGATCTCGCGGGAAAGCATTTCGTCGTCGACCGCACACCGGTGGGTGACATGTCCCTCGCTGTGACCGACGAATCCGGCCAGACGCACACCTGGACTGTGCGCACCGACCACGCCGGCGGCCTCACGCTCGCGCCGGACAACCCTTCCGGACAGTCGAGTACGCCCGGTGCTGGTGCTCCCGGTTCCGAGGCCGGTGCCCCTGATGCGTGCCCACCGGGCAATTCGCCGTCGGCTGACACTGCGAAGACGCCAGATTCGGCTGGCGCAGAGCGGATTCCGGATAGCGGTTCGGCTCCGGCTGAGGCCTCGGCCGTGCCGCCGCGGTGCCCGGATACCCCGATCGAGCGCGATCCGGCGCGCTGTGGCCCATCGGTGGCAGCTGAATCACCCACTTCGGCAGCGCCTTCCGGAGCGGAAGGATCGCCTGCGCCCGTATGTCCGGGGACGAAACCGGGCGCTGGGGAACGGGCCCCGGATGGTGGCGACATGTCCGGATGCCAAGGGCTCGGCGGCGTCGGATCCGGCCGGTCCACGGTCTGCTCGGTGACACCCGAAATCGCAGGGCCGATCGTACCGCCGGGCGGTGGCGAGTCACCGCCGGTCAGCGGGGTGTCGCCACCGAGCGACGGGGTGCTGCCGGGCTACGGGGTGCAGCCGGGCGACGGGGTGCAGCCGCCGGGCGGAAATGGGTCGCCACCGGGCGGCGGTGCGTTGGTACCGCGCGGAGGGGAGCCGCCGCTGGGAGGAGCTTGGCCGCCGGGCGGCGGTGCTCTGTTGCCGGGCGGAGAGGTGCCGCTCGGCGATCCCGCTGTGGGGCTCGCCAGTCCCGATGTGCCGCTGGAGATTCCGGAGGCAGGAGTGGAGATTCCGCCGGTGTCGGCGGATCCGGTTCCCGGGGCCGAGCAGTGGTGAGTCGGAGGCGGCTACTTGCGGAGGGCCTGGATGAGCTGGAGGACCGGCAGCTTCTGGGGCTGTTCCGGTTCGTCTTCGACGGCGTCGGGGTTGACGATCTGGGTGTGGGGGATGAGGGCTTCGGGGTCGGCGAAGGGCTTGTACTTCTTGTCGCCGAGCAGGGTGTAGTTGAGGTAGCCGACCAGGAGGGCTCGGGTGAGGCGCTCGGTTTTGGGCTCGTGCTTGCCCGCGCCCAGCGCGGCGAGGGCGCGGCGGCCTTCGACCATGCCGTTGTGGGTGGCCTTGTCGAGGGAGCGCAGGATCGCGCCTTCACCCCAGGCGGAGGCCAGGGGCAGCGCGTCCGAGCTGACCGAGTCGATGTCGGCCGCGCCGGCCAGGATGAGGGCGGGGGCGTCGACCTTGCCGGCCAGGGCCTCGGCGGAGGGTGCGGTGGGGGACGGGAAGAGGGCGGCCACGGCGGCCACCTCGCGCTGGGAGGCGGCGATGACGGCCGCGCCCGCGCCCATGCCGTGCCCGGCCAGGGCCAGGCGGTCGGGGCGGACGCTGATATTGCCCGTGCCCAGCCGCACCCCGGCGCAGATGTCGAGGGTGGTGAGCAGGTCGGTGGCCAGGTTCAGGTGCGAGGGGATGGGCCCGCGTTCGGTGTCGGGCGCTGCCGCGACATAACCCCAGGAAGCCAGGTGTTCCAGCAGGCGGCGGTAGTTGCCGACCCCGGTCAGCCAGCCGTGCCCGAAGGCCACCGCGGGCAGGTTGAGCCCCTTGCCGGGCGTGTACACCACCCCGGGCAGCCCGGCGATGCCGAGATTCCCGCGCAGCACCTCGTGCGGGCCGCGCAGGGTCAGAGTGCTCAGGAGCGATTTCACAGACACCGACACGCAGATGAACTTAGTCGGTCCGGCCGCCGAATGCCTCCAGCGCACAAGGTTCGCGGCCGTCCCGATTCTGGACCGCGGCTGGAATAGACCTCCGCCTGGGAGCGGGGGCCGCAAACCAGCCGGAGCGCAGCGGAGGCCAAAAACACAGCTAGGCTGGTGAGCCATGTGCGGAATCGTGGGGTATGTGGGGTACCGGGATGCGCTCGGCGTGGTGGTCGATGCGTTGCGCCGCATGGAGTATCGGGGTTACGACTCCGCCGGCGTCGCGATTCTCGACGGTGCGGGCGGGCTCGCCGTCGAGCGCAAGGCCGGCCGGCTGGCCAATCTGGAGGCCGAGCTCGTCGACCGTGGGCCCGAGTACTACGCCGGGTCCACGGGTATGGGTCACACCCGCTGGGCCACGCATGGCGCGCCCACCGACCGCAATGCCCACCCGCATCGCGACCGCACCGGCCGGGTCGCGGTGGTGCACAACGGCATCATCGAGAACTTCGCCCCGCTGCGCCGCGAGCTCGAGGAGGCGGGTGTCGAACTGGGCAGCGACACCGACACCGAGGTGGCGGTGCACCTGGTGTCGCGGGCCTACGCGGCCGGGGACACCGCCGGTGACTTCGTAGCCTCCGCGCTGAGCGTGGTGCGCCGCCTGGAGGGCGCGTTCACCCTGGTCTTCGCCCACGCCGACCATCCGGGCACCATTGTCGCCGCCCGCCGGTCCACCCCGCTGGTGGTCGGGGTCGGGCAGGGCGAGATGTTCATCGCCTCCGACGTCACGGCGTTCATCGAACACACCCGGGAGGCAGTCGAACTCGGCCAGGACCAGGCCGTGGTCATCACCGCCGACAGTTACCGGGTCACCGATTTCGCGGGCACGGCCGACGAGGCCCGCACCCGCCCGTTCACCATCGACTGGGATCTGGCCGCCGCCGAGAAGGGCGGCCACGACTACTTCATGCTCAAGGAGATCGAGGAGCAGCCGAGGGGCGTCGCCGACACCCTCATCGGGCACTTCGCGAACGGACGCATCGTGCTCGACGAGCAGCGGCTGCACGACCAGGAGCTGCGCGAGGTCGACAAGGTGTTCGTAGTCGCCTGCGGCAGTTCCTATCACGCGGGCCTGCTGGCCAAGTACGCCATCGAACACTGGACCCGGCTGCCCGTCGAGGTCGAGCTGGCCAGCGAATTCCGTTACCGCGACCCGGTTCTGGACCGCTCCACCCTGGTGGTCGCCATCTCCCAGTCCGGCGAGACCGCCGACACCCTGGAGGCGGTGCGGCACGCCAAGGAGCAGAAGGCTCGGGTGCTGGCCATCTGCAACACCAATGGCGCGCAGATTCCCCGTGAGGCCGACGCGGTCCTCTACACCCGCACCGGCCCGGAGATCGGGGTGGCGTCGACCAAGGCGTTCCTGGCCCAGATCACCGCCAACTACCTGGTCGGCCTGGCGCTGGCGCAGGCGCGCGGCGTCAAGTACCCGGACGAGGTGGCGCGCGAGTTCGCCGAACTGGAGTCCATGCCGAAACTCGTTGCGCAGGTGCTGGAGTCGGCCGAACGGGTGCGCGAGATCGCCCGCCAGTTCGCGCAGGTGCCGACGGTGCTGTTCCTGGGCCGCCACGTCGGGTACCCGGTCGCGTTGGAAGGCGCGCTCAAGCTCAAGGAACTCGCGTACATGCACGCCGAGGGGTTCGCGGCGGGCGAGCTCAAGCACGGGCCGATCGCGCTGATCGAGGACGGCCTGCCGGTGTTCGTGGTGATGCCGTCGCCGAAGGGGCGGGCGGTGCTGCATTCCAAGCTGTTGAGCAATATCCGCGAGATCCAGGCTCGGGGCGCGCGCACCATCGTCATCGCCGAGGAGGGTGACGACACGGTGCGGCCGTTCGCCGACTTCCTGATCGAAATCCCGTCGGCCCCAACGCTGTACCAGCCGCTGCTGTCCACCGTCCCGCTGCAGATCTTCGCCGCCGAGGTGGCGCAGGCGCGCGGCTACGACGTGGACAAGCCGCGCAACCTGGCGAAGTCCGTCACCGTCGAGTAGGGCGAACCAGGCCCTTACTGGACGGTGACGGTGCCCTTCATGTCCGGGTGCAGCGGGCACAGGTAGCGGTAGGTGCCGGGCGTGGTGAAGGTGTGGCTCCACTCGCCCTTGCGGATGATCGGGCTGTTGATGCCGAGCGCGACATCCCCGATGCCCTGCACCGCGTGCGGGGCCTTGTCGTCGAACTTCCAGGTCACGGTGTCGCCGGCCTTGATGGTGATGTCGGCCGGGGAGAACTTCATGTCCGCGACGTTCACGGTGACCGCGGCGGGCGCGGCCGGACCGCTCGAGGTCGCCGCCGCCGAGGTCGCCGGAGCCGAGGTCGCCGGAGCCGCGGCCGTCGAGGTGGCGGCGGGCTTCGAGGTGTCCGAGGAACAGCCCCCGGCCGCTAGCGCCCCCGCCACGACGGCGACGAGAAGCAGGGCACGCGAGGACGACTGGCGGATCGGCATGTCAGCCAGGCTAGTCCCCACCGATAGCGAACCATTCGCGGGCATCGTCCTGACCTGCACCGCCCGGGGCCGTGACCGGCGTAGTCTCCACAACGGCAGGCAGTCCGGATCCGGGAGGCGACCCATGACCGCACCGGCGGTGCTCGACTACTACACGGCCGACGAGGTACGCGCCGCCGAAGCCGAACTCTTCACCCGCGTACCCGCCGGAATGCCCATGCGACGAGCCGCCTTCGGCCTCGCCGACGTGGTGGTGCGGGAACTGCGCGAACGCACCGGCGGTGTGGCGGGCCGGGCCGTCACCCTGCTGGTCGGCTCCGGCGACAACGGCGGCGACGCCCTGTGGGCGGGCTCGTTCCTGCGCCGGCGCGGGGTCGCGGTCCGGGCGATCCT
>NZ_JBSGCY010000138.1:0-16932 GCF_053602115.1 Nocardia sp. NPDC004582
GGTGCGACCGCCCCCGCCCGGGAGGCCGAGGCCCCCGCGCCCGCCATCGCCGAGATCGAGCCCACCGCGGGCCGTCTCACCAAGCTGCGCGGCCGCCTGTCCCGCTCCCAGAACGCCGTCGGCAAGTCGCTGCTGGGCCTGCTCGGCGGTGGCGATCTGGACGAGGACTCCTGGGAGGAGATCGAGGACACCCTCGTCATGGCCGACCTCGGCACCGGCAGCACCGCCGCCATCGTGGAGCGCCTGCGCGAGGAGATGGCCGGGCGCAGCGTCCGGACCGCCGCCGAGGCCCGCGCGCTGCTGCGCGAGGTGCTCATCGAGGCGCTACGCCCGGAGCTGGATCGCTCCATCCGCGCGCTACCGCACGCCGATCACCCGTCGATCCTGCTGGTCGTGGGCGTGAACGGCACCGGAAAGACCACCACCACCGGCAAATTGGCGCGCGTGCTGGTGGCCGACGGCCGCCGCGTGCTGCTGGGCGCGGCCGACACCTTCCGTGCCGCCGCGGCCGATCAGCTGCAGACCTGGGGTGAGCGCGTGGGCGCGGAGACCGTGCGCGGCAAGGAGGGCGCGGACCCCGCGGCCGTGGCGTTCGACGCGGTGTCGGCCGGTATCGATCGCGGCGTGGACGTGGTGCTCATCGACACCGCGGGCCGCCTGCACACCAAGACCGGCCTGATGGACGAGCTGGGCAAGGTCAAGCGCGTGGTGGAGAAGAAGGCCGCAGTGGACGAGGTCATCCTGGTGCTGGATTCGACGGTCGGCCAGAACGGGTTGATGCAGGCGCGGGTCTTCGCCGACGTCGTGGACATCACGGGCGTGGCGCTGACCAAGCTGGACGGAACCGCCAAGGGCGGCATCGTTTTCCAGGTTCAGCATGAGCTGGGTGTACCGGTCAAACTGGTCGGTTTGGGCGAGGGTGCTGATGATCTTGCTCCCTTCGAGCCCGGCGCCTTCGTCGACGCCTTGCTCGGATAACGGTCTCTCACCTGCATCGTTATCGAATTCAACATCATCCTCACAATGTCGCGGTAACAGTTGCGCGGTTTCGGAAACGTGACCGCAACACTGCAATCTCATCCGTTCACCTACGCGAAACGCCGCAGGATCACGGCGGAAACACCGACTGACGAATCTCATTGCAGGCTTATTCGCAGGTTGCTGCGGGGCTGACGATGAGGAGGACAAAAGGTGGCGTTTCCCGTAATCGGTGCGGCCGACACCGGCGACACCGCATGGATGCTGGCGAGTTCAGCACTCGTGCTTCTGATGACACCCGGACTGGCGTTTTTCTACGGCGGTATGGTCCGCTCGAAGAACGTCCTGAACATGATCATGATGAGCATCGCCTCCATGGGCGTGGTCACCGTTCTATGGGTGCTGTACGGCTTCTCCGTCGCCTTCGGCGACGACAAGGGCAGCCTGATCGGCAACCCGACCCAGTACTTCGGGCTCAAGTCGCTGTTCGGTGGCACGTACCTGGCCAGCAGCACCGACCAGACCATCAAGTCGGCCATCCCCCTGGCGGGAACCGTGCCGGCGACGGTCTTCGTGGCCTTCCAGCTGATGTTCGCGATCATCACCGTCGCCCTGATCTCCGGTGCGGTCGCCGACCGCCTGAAGTTCGGGTCCTGGGTGCTGTTCTCGGCGGTGTGGGCCACCGTGGTCTACTTCCCGGTCGCGCACTGGGTCTTCGCCTTCGACGGCGTCACCGGTGAGCACGGCGGCTGGGTCGCCAACAAGCTCAAGGCGATCGACTTCGCCGGTGGTACCGCGGTCCACATCAACGCCGGTGTCGCGGGCCTGGTCCTGGCGATCGTGCTCGGCAAGCGCAAGGGCTGGCCGAAGACCCCGATGCGTCCGCACAACCTGCCGTTCGTGATGCTCGGCGCCGGTCTGCTGTGGTTCGGCTGGTACGGCTTCAACGCCGGTTCGGCCGTGGGCTCCAACGGCATCGCGGGCGCCACCTTCGTCACCACCACCGTCGCCACCGGTGCGGCCATGCTGGCCTGGCTGCTGGTGGAGAAGATCCGTGACGGTCACGCCACCTCCCTGGGCGCCGCCTCGGGCATCGTGGCCGGTCTGGTCGCCATCACCCCCTCCTGCTCCTCGGTCAACGTCATCGGCGCGCTCGCCATCGGCGTGGTCGCCGGCGTGCTCTGCGCTCTCGCGGTCGGCCTGAAGTTCAAGTTCGGCTTCGACGACTCGCTCGACGTGGTGGGCGTCCACCTGGTCGGCGGTATCGCCGGCACCCTGATGGTCGGCCTGGTCGCCGCCCCCGAGGCTCCGGCCGCGGTCAAGGGCCTGTTCTACGGCGGCGGCTTCGATCAGCTGATCAAGCAGGCCGTGGGAGCCGGTGCGGTGCTTGCCTTCTCGGGCATCGCGACCCTGATCATCGCGCTCGCCATCAAGTACACCATCGGTCTCCGGGCGAACGAGGAAGCCGAGTTCCAGGGCTTGGATGAGTCCGAGCACGCAGAATCGGCATACGATTTCGCTGCTGTGAGTGGTGCGGCGCGCACCGCCGCCGTCAAGGAGGCATGACGAACATGAAACTGATCACTGCGATCGTGAAGCCGTTCACCCTGGAGGACGTGAAGACCGGCCTGGAGCAGGCGGGCGTGCTCGGCATGACCGTCAGCGAGGTGCAGGGCTACGGCCGTCAGAAGGGCCACACCGAGGTCTACCGCGGTGCCGAGTACTCGGTCGACTTCGTCCCGAAGGTCCGGGTCGAGGTAGTGGTGGACGACGCCTCCGTCGACAAGGTCGTCGAGGTCATCGTCGAAGCCGCCCGCACCGGCAAGATCGGCGACGGCAAGGTCTGGGTCACCCCGGTCGACGCCATCGTCCGGGTGCGCACCGGCGAACGCGGTTCCGACGCTCTGTAATTCGAGCGGGATCCCCGTGGCGGCCCCGGCCCCGTCGGTGTCGAAACCGGCGGTGGCGGGGCCGTCCCCGTGTCGGGGCGGCGAACTGAATTGAATCGAGAGGGGCGGTTGTGGGTTTCCAGCAGGAACGCGATGACAAGGCCGAGGACACCAAGGTCTCCGGAGGAGCCTCGGACCTGGTCCGGGCCCGCAACCAGCTGCTCGCCGAACACGGTTCGGCCGGTCGCGCCGCCCGTCTGGACGCCGAGGCCCTGCGCGAGGCCCTGGTGGATCTCTACGACCTGTGGCTGACCACCAAGGGCCAGGAGGTCGGCATCACCGCCGACAGCGGGCTGGCCCTGGTCGCGGTCGGCGGCCTGGGCCGCCGGGAGATGCTGCCCTACTCCGACCTGGATCTGGTGCTGCTCTACGACGACGTCGACCCCGTCCGGGTCGCCGAGGTCGCCGATCAGCTCTGGTATCCGCTGTGGGACGCCCACATCAAGCTCGATCACAGCGTGCGCACCGTCCCGCAGGCGCTGCGCGTGGCCGCCGACGATCTCACCGCCGGCCTCGGCATGCTCGAGGCCCGGCACATCGTCGGCGACGAGGGATTGAGCAATCTGCTCATCGGCGGCGTGCGCCGGGACTGGCGGGCCGGAATCCGGTCCCGTTTCGACGCCCTGATCGAGCAGGCCCACACCCGCTGGCGCCGTAGCGGAGACGTCGCCCACCGCGCCGAACCCGATCTCAAGAACGGGCGCGGGGGATTGCGGGACATCCAGTTGCTGGACGCCCTCGCCATCGCACAACTGACCGACGCCATGCCGGGGCTCGGTCCGGAAGTGCCGGGCGGCGGGCTGAAGCAGGCGCACCGCCGCCTGCTCGATGTACGCACCGAGCTGCATCGGGTGGCGGGCCGCGCCCGCGACCAGCTGCGGGCGCAGGACGCCGACGAGATCGGGGCGGCCCTGCGGATCGGAGACCGCTTCGATCTGGCCCGCACGCTCAGCGACGCGGCCCGCACCATCGGCTACTCCACCGATGTCGGGCTGCGGACCGCCGGGAACGCGCTGCCCCGCCGCGGGCTCGCGCGCTTGCGCCGTGTTCCGGTGCGCCGACCACTCGATGAGGGGGTGGTCGAGCATTCCGGAGAAGTGGTGCTCGCCCGTGACGCTCGCCCGCAGCGCGATCCCGGCCTGATCCTGCGGGTGGCCGCGGCCTCGGCGCAGACCGGGCTGCCGATGTCGGCCACCACCCTCAACCGCCTCGGTGAGGACGCGCCCGAGCTCCGCGAGCCGTGGCCCAAGGAAGCGCTCAACGACCTGCTGGTGCTGCTGGGCGCCGGCCGCGGCGCCGTCGACGCGGTCGAGGCCCTGGACCGAACGGGCTTGTGGGGCAGGCTGTTTCCGGAGTGGGGCGTGGTGCGCGACCTGCCGCCGCGCGACGCCATGCACACCTGGACCGTGGACCGCCACCTGATGGAGACCGTCGCCCAGGCCGGGGCGTTGTCCACCCGCGTCTCCCGTCCGGACCTGCTGCTGCTGGGCGCGCTGCTGCACGACATCGGCAAGGGCCGCAGCGAGGACCACAGCGTGGTCGGCGCGGAACTGGCGGTGTCGATCGGAAATCGCCTGGGGCTGTGGCCTTCCGACGTGCAGACGCTCGCGGCCATGGTGCGTCACCATCTGCTGCTGCCCGATACCGCCACGCGCCGCGACACATCCGACTCCGACACCGTGAAGATGGTGATCGACGCCCTCGACGGCGACCCGCACCTGCTGGAACTGCTGGCCGCGCTGGCCGAGGCCGACGCGCTGGCCACCGGGCCCGGGGTGTGGAACGACTGGAAGGCCTCGCTGATCGGCGATCTGGTCCGCAACTGCCGTCATGCGATGGCGGGTGAGCCGCTGCCGGAGCCGACCCCGATCCCCGAGGAATTGCGCGCCCGCGCCGAATCCGGTGGCGTGCACGTGGATCTGAGGCCTGGCGACGGGCGCTACCACCACGTGGTCACCGTGGTGGCCCCCGATAGTCCGGGCCTGCTGTCGGAGGCGGCGGGCGTGCTGGCCGTGCATTCGCTGCGGGTGCTGTCGGCCGAGCTGGCCAGTGTGGGCGCGGCGGCCATCGACACCTTCGTGGTGGCGCCGCGATTCGGTGATCCGCCGGACGCCGGCCTGCTGCGGCAGGAGCTGATCCGCGCCATCAACGGCGATCTGGATCTGGCGTCGGTGCTGGCCCGCAAGGAGCGCGACGCGGTCGGCGCCGGGCCGAGTCCGTTCGCGCAGGCGCGGCCGCGGGTGTTCTGGCACGACACCGCCGAGCCGGGCCGGGTGTTGCTGGAGTTGCGGGCCGAGGACCGGATCGGGTTGCTGAACCGGTTGGCCGCGGCGCTGGCCGAATCGGGGGTGAACGTGTCGTGGGCGAAGGTGGTGACCATGGGTTCCGCCGTCATCGACACGTTCTGCCTGGATCTGGGCGACACCGACACGCCCGGGCGGCGGGCCGAGATCTCGGCGGCGGTGCTCGCGGTGGTGCCGCCTCAACAACCGAAGAAACCGGCCGAATCGGACAGCTGAATCGGATCTTCCAGCGGTTTTCCGGTCGGAGAGCAGGCGTCGGAAGTAACCGGCAAACCATGCGTTTGCCAGTTAATCAGAATGTTGCAGTAGATTTGCTGTAATGCCGGTCGGGTGACCGGCGTCACACCCTAGTATTCGCGTGCACGTGTCAGTCACGAGTCGCGAGCACGAGGGGAGTGGTTCGGTGGCAATCGAAGTCGTTTCCGCGTCGATGATGACGAGCGATCTGACCTCGCACATCGCCCGCTGTGTCGGTGGCGACCGCTGGGTGGTGTCCTGGCTGCCCGGCCGCACCCTCACCGGCCAGCAGGCCGTGACCGCCATGACCATCGCCTCCGCCGTCACCGGCGAGAGCCCGTCGGACGCCGGCTGGGCGATCCTCGACGGGCTGGCCCTGGAGCTGGGCCTCACCGCCCGCGAGGCGGTCGGCATGGTTGCCATCGAGAAGCACGACCTGCGCCGCCCCGGCCCCCGCCCGCGGTCGCTCGAATAACCACTACCCTGGTATCTCGAGTGAACGTCCCTCGAGATCAGGAGCATCGGTGTTCGAATCCCTTTCCGACCGGTTGGCCGGTGCCCTCAAGGATCTGCGTGGCAAGGGACGCCTGTCGCCGGCGGACATCGACGCGACCGCTCGGGAGATCCGCCTGGCCCTGCTCGAGGCCGACGTCGCGCTGCCCGTGGTGCGCGGTTTCATCGCCAAGATCAAGGAGCGCGCCAAGGGCGCCGAGGTCTCCGCGGCGCTGAACCCGGCCCAGCAGGTCGTCAAGATCGTCAACGAGGAACTGATCAATATCCTCGGTGGCGAGACCCGGCGACTGCGGCTGGCCAAGAACCCGCCCACCGTCATCATGCTGGCCGGTCTGCAGGGTGCCGGTAAGACCACCCTCGCGGGCAAGCTCGCCAAATGGCTGAAGGGCCAGGGCCATACCCCGCTGCTGGTCGCGTGTGACCTGCAGCGTCCCGGCGCGGTCACCCAGCTGCAGGTGGTCGGCGAGCGGGCCGGGGTGCCGGTCTTCGCGCCGCATCCGGGCACCTCCATCGGCGGCGGCGAGAACCCGCTGGGCGTCTCCGCCTCCGATCCGGTCGACGTCGCGCGCGCCGGTATCGAGGAGGCCAACGCCAAGCAGTACGACGTGGTCATCGTCGACACCGCCGGTCGCCTCGGCATCGACGAGGAGCTGATGCGGCAGGCCGCGGGCATCCGCGACGCCGTCAACCCCGACGAGACCCTGTTCGTCCTCGACGCCATGATCGGCCAGGACGCGGTCTCCACCGCCGAGGCCTTCCGGGACGGCGTCGGCTTCACCGGTGTCGTGCTCACCAAGCTCGACGGCGACGCCCGCGGTGGCGCCGCGCTGTCGGTGCGTGAGATCACCGGCCAGCCCATCCTTTTCGCCTCCACCGGCGAGAAGCTCGAGGACTTCGACGTCTTCCATCCCGACCGCATGGCCTCGCGCATCCTCGGCATGGGCGACCTGCTCACCCTGATCGAGCAGGCCGAGCAGGTCTACGACGCCAAGCAGGCCGAGGAGGCCGCCCGCAAGATCGGCTCCGGTGAGCTGACCCTCGAGGACTTCCTCGAGCAGATGCTGGCCATCCGCAAGATGGGCCCGATCGGCAACCTGCTGGGCATGCTGCCGGGCGCGGGCCAGATGAAGGACGTGCTCGCGCAGGTCGATGACAAGCAGCTCGACCGGGTGCAGGCCATCATCCGCGGCATGACGCCCGCCGAGCGGGCCAACCCGAAGATCATCAACGCCTCCCGCCGCCTGCGCATCGCCAACGGTTCGGGTGTGGCGGTCTCCGACGTCAACCAGCTCGTGGACCGCTTCTTCGAGGCCAAGAAGATGATGGGCGCGATGAGCCGCCAGTTCGGCTTCCCCGGCGGCAACCGGGGCGGCAAGAACACCAAGAAGGGCGGCAAGAAGGGCAAGAAGGGCGGACGCGGCCCGACCCCGCCGAAGGTGCGCGGCGGCTTCCCGGGCATGCCCGGTCTCCCGGGCGGCATGCCCGGCGGTATGCCGGACCTGTCCAACCTCCCGGCCGGTCTCAACGAGCTGCCGCCGGGTCTGGAAGGCTTCGATCTCAGCAAGCTGAACTTCCCCAAGAACTGACCCGCGGCAACGTGATTCGGCCCCGCGCGACCGCGCGGGGCCGAACTGCTCCCGGCAAGGCTCTTCGAGGCGGTCGGCCCGCCGGGTGCGACGCGCGGATTCTGGGTACCGTTCGGGCGTGAAGATCGATCAGGTTTCCGATTCCGTGTACGTCGTGGCGGGCACGAACGTCAACTGGGCGTTGGTCGGTGATGATCGTGGTGTGGCCGTGGTGGACGCGGGGTATCCGGGAGATACCGCCGCGATGCTGAGTTCGGTGTCCCAGATCGGGTACCAGCTCGGCGATATCGCGGCGGTCCTCATCACCCACGCGCACCTGGACCACATCGGGGCGATTCCCACCCTGGTCGAGCGGCTCGGGGTGCCGGTGTACACCGGGCCGGAGGAGGTCCGGCACGCGAAACGGGAGTATCTGCAGCAGATCACGCCGAGGCAGATGGCCGGGCAGCTGGTGACGCGGCGCGGGGCGGTGTGGGTGGCGCAGACCTTGCGGGCCTGTGTGGGGCACATCGGGATGAGCGTGCCGACGGCGGTGGCCGCGGACGCGGAGACGCTGGCGGCCTTGCCGGGCGGGCTCGTCGCGGTGCCGACACCCGGTCACACCAACGGTCACACCGCGTACTTCATGCCCTCGGAGGGCGTGCTGTTCTCCGGGGACGCCCTGGTCACCGGTCACCCGATCGCGCGGGGGACCGGTCTGCAGCTGCTGCCCGGCGTGTTCAATCACGACGAGCCCGAGACGCTGGCGAGCGCGCGGACCCTCGCCGATCTGGGTGCCGAGGTGCTGGTGCCCGGGCACGGACTCCCGATCCGCGCGGATCTGCCCGCGCTGCTCGGCGCCTTCGCGCGGTCGTAGCGGTCGCCGACCGTGCGATAGTGATCCCATGCGGCTGCATTTCCGTGGCTTCGTCCTGCCCGACGGTGAACTCCGCGATCTGTGGGTGCGCGACGGGGTGATCTCCGCCGAGCCGGTGCCCGGCGCGGACACCGTGCACGCCTCCGGCTGGATCCTGCCCGGCCTGGTCGACGCGCACTGCCACGTCGGCATCAAACACGGTGGCGGGCACGAGGATTCGGAAGGCGCGATCGCGCAGGCCGAGGTGGAGCGGGACGCCGGGGCGCTGCTGCTGCGCGACGCGGGCTCACCGGTCGACACCCGTTTCCTCGACGAGCGCGCCGACCTGCCGCGCATCATCCGCGCGGGCCGCCACATCGCCCGCCCCAAACGCTATATCCGCGAACTCGGCATCGAACTCGACGACGAGCGCGACCTGCCCGACATCGTGGCCGAGCAGGCGCGGCGCGGCGACGGCTGGGTGAAGATCATCGGCGACTGGATCGACCGCGCGGTCGGCGACCTCGCGCCGCTGTGGTCGGATCCGGTCCTGAAGGCCGCCATCGACGCCGCCCACCGCGAGGGCGCCCGCGTCACCGCCCACGTCTTCGGCGAGGACGCCCTGCCCGGCCTGCTGGCCGCGGGCATCGACTGCATCGAACACGGCACCGGCCTCACCGACGACACCATCGCCACCATGGCGGCTCAGGGCACCGCCCTGGTCCCCACCCTCATCAATATCGACACCTTCCCCGGAATCGCCGACGGCGCGACCAAATTCCCCGCCTACGCCGCCCACATGCGCGACCTGCACCGCCGCTCCCGCGACACCGTCGCCAGGGCCCACGACGCCGGGGTCCCCATCTACACCGGCACCGACGCGGGCGGTTCCATCCGCCACGGCCGCATCGCCGACGAGATCATCGCCCTCACCGAGGCGGGCTTCAGCTCCCACGACGCGCTGGGCGCCTCCACCTGGAACGCCCGGGATTGGCTCGTCCACCCCGGCATCACCCCCGGCGCCCCCGCCGATTTCGTTGTCTACCAGGATGATCCGCGCGTGAATCTGCGCATCCTCACCACCCCGTCCTGGGTCGTCCTGCGCGGCCGCGTCTACGACCGCCGCGACCCGGTGACCGCGTACCGCTGAGCCCACTGGCATGCGGATCGGCGGTGCATGTCCCGCGTTCGGGCCACGGCTGTTCAGCGCATGAAACAATGTCGATCAGATTGAACCGACACCCGGACAGATCGGACGGGAAATGACGATGACCGCTGAGGTTTCGACGTTCCACCCACTCGGCCCGTCAACCATGGAAGACTGGCTGGCCGCAGAGCAGCCGTCCGATGGATCTCGTCTCGAGCTCGTCCTGGGGTACCTCTACATGACACCTCCACCCACGGGGTCGCATCAGTACGCGACCGGCGAGTTGTTCGTGGCGCTTCGCGCGGCGGTCCGGGCTGCAGGGCGATCGGATCTCCAGGTGCTTCCCGGCGTCGGCGTGAAGATCAGCACAGCGTTCCGGACCGGCGTCATCCCCGATGTCGCGGTCGTCGCGGCTGACGCGCACCGCAAGAGCTTCGAGGCGCACGAACTGGTGCTGGCCGTCGAAGTCTGGTCGTCGGGAAACACGCGTGAGGAACGCGATACGAAAATCGCCGGATACGCCGCCGCTCGAGTTCCCTATCTGTGGATCGTCGAACTGCCCGAAGGCAAACCTGCCAAATTCTGCGGTTATCGATTGGGCGAATCCGGGTATCGCCAAGAGATTTACGCGGCGGCGGGGGAAGTAGTCTCGCCGCCGGCCCCGGTCCTGGTCGAGATCGCGACAGCTGAGCTTCGCTGATCTGTCGGTACTCACATAACCGGTCGGATAGGTACCCGAATCCGTCACCCGAGCTCCGAAATGCCGGTCTTAGGATCGCCCCTGCGCTGTCGCCACCGAGCTGCATACGAAAGATTCCGGTCACCGATCAGGCGTGTAAGCAGCATCCGGTCGCGCGGCTGGCGTTCGCGCAGTCGTCGCTGGGCGGACGGGCGATCGTGGTGTGCGCCAATGACACCGACCCGACGTCCATGGGTACCGCGAAGCTCGGTGACTGCGGTGACCGCAAGTCGATGAAGAAGGTCGCCTGCACCGATCCGGCCGCTTCGGAGCGGGTGCCGTCGGTCCGCACCGCGTACGGCAACCGCCCGGCCGGAATGCCCGGACGATCTGGGCGCGAGCGCGTACGCGTCGCTGGTAGGACTCTTCTGCCGATTCCCCTGCGCGGGGATAGTGAATCGTGCATGCTTCACACGTTTCATTGTTCTACCCGTTGAGGAGAAGACCGTGGGGTCTATCGAAAGCCTGGCCATTAGCGTCCTGGCCGGTCTGATTGTGCACGCGCTGACGTCCGGCAGCTCTACCCCGGCGCAGCCGTAGTAGGCCCATCGCCGTCCACAGCCCGCCGGGTCATCCGGTGGGCTGTGCTGATTCCGGGCCCGTTCGGGGCGATTTCTTCCGCCGACGGGCCGTCTGGCAGAATGAACGACCGTCCTCATCGAGGACAGTGTCAGCCCGTCTCCGGTTCCGTACCGCGCGGCGGTCACAGCACTTGACGCAAAACCGGGCCCACCGCGAGTGGGTCGCTGAATTGCGACGTGACCAACCTTTGAAAGGAAGCAGCTCATGGCTGTTCGTATCAAGCTGACCCGGCTGGGCAAGATCCGCAACCCCCAGTACCGCATCGTCGTCGCCGACGCCCGCACTCGTCGTGACGGCCGCGCCATCGAGTCGATCGGCATCTACCAGCCGAAGCAGGAGCCCTCGCTCATCCAGATCGACTCCGAGCGCGCCCAGTACTGGCTGGGTGTCGGCGCGCAGCCGACCGAGCCGGTGAAGCGTCTGCTGGAGATCACCGGCGACTGGCAGAAGTTCAAGGGCCTGCCGGGCGCCGAGGGCACCCTGAAGGTCGCGGCCCCGAAGCCGTCCAAGCTGGACCTGTTCAACGCCGCGCTGGCCGCCGCCGAGAACGAGCCGGTCGCCGAGGCCGTCACCCCCAAGAAGAAGGCCGCCAAGAAGGACGAGGCCGAGGCCGAGGCCGCTGAGGCCACCACCGAAGCCGCCGAGTAATGAGTGCCGTCGTGGCTGATGCTGTCGAACATCTCGTTCGCGGCATCGTCGCCAATCCGGATGACGTCCACGTCGAGCTGATCACCAGCCGGCGTGGCCGCACCGTCGAGGTGCACGTGCACCCCGACGATCTGGGCAAGGTGATCGGTCGCGGCGGTCGTACCGCGACCGCCCTGCGCACCCTGGTCGCCGGCATCGGCGGCAAGGGCATTCGCGTCGACGTGGTCGACACGGATCAGTAGATGACGGAGCTCGTGGTCGGACGGGTCGCCAAATCGCACGGTGTGCGTGGCGAACTCGTCGTAGATGTCCGCACCGACGAGCCGGAACTGCGGTTCGCGCCCGGCAGCGTCCTGAAGGGGAAGCTGCCGCGCGCGAAGCAGACGCAGGAATTCGTAGTGGAGTCGGCCCGGGAGCACTCGGGCCGGCTTCTGCTGCGTCTGGACGGGCTCGTCGATCGCACCGCCGCGGATGGGTTGCGCGGCATGCTGTTCGTCGTCGACACCGCTGACCTGCCGCCGTCGCAGGATCCGGACGAGTACTACGACCACGAGCTCGAAGGGCTGCGTGTCGAACTCGCCGACGGCACCGTCGTCGGCACCGTCAACGAAGTGCTGCATTCCGCTGCGGGAGAACTGCTCTCGATCAAGGCCGGGGACGCCTTCCCGCCCGCGGGCCGGGAGATCCTGGTGCCGTTCGTGCTGGCCATGGTGCCGACCGTGTCCGTCGCCGACGGACTGATCGTCATCGACCCGCCCGAGGGCCTGCTGGACCCGGAGTAGCGGCATGCGTATCGACGTCGTCACGATCTTCCCCGAATACCTCGAACCGATGCGAGCGGCCTTGCTGGGCAAGGCCATCGACAAGGGCCTGCTCGAGGTCGAGGTGCACGACCTGCGCCGCTGGACCCACGACGTGCACAAATCCGTGGACGACACCCCCTACGGCGGCGGCCCCGGCATGGTCATGAAACCGACCGTGTGGGGCGACGCCCTCGACGAGGTGTGCCCGGACGACGCCCTGCTGGTGGTGCCCACCCCCGCGGGCGTGCCATTCACACAGGAGACCGCGCAGCGGTGGTCCGGCGAGAGCCACATCGTGTTCGCCTGCGGCCGCTACGAGGGCATCGACCAGCGGGTCTTCGACGACGCCGCGCGACGCGTGCGCGTCGAGGAGGTCAGCATCGGCGATTACGTGCTGATCGGCGGCGAGGCCGCGGTGCTGGTGATGACCGAGGCGTTCGTCCGGTTGATCCCGGGCGTGCTCGGCAATCAGCAATCCCACGAACAGGATTCGTTCTCCGACGGCCTGCTGGAGGGCCCGTCCTACACGCGGCCGGTGAGTTGGCGTGGACTGGACGTGCCGGAGATCCTGTTGTCCGGCAATCACGCCAAGGTCGCGCAGTGGCGGCGTGAGCGGTCGCTGGAACGCACCGCCGAGCGCAGGCCCGACCTGCTGCCCGAGGCCGCGCCGACCGAGCTGGGCTGAGGCCGCACCGACCGAACTCGGCTGCGGTCGGTCGCGCGGTCAGCGTTTCGGGATGGCGGCGTAGCTGTTGTCCGAACCCGTGACGAGGATGCCCCACGGCGCGGGGTAAAGGCGCGTGTGAGAGATGTCCAGATTCATGGTGAGCGTGGGCTTTTCGCCCGCCGCGGTCGGGCCCGGGCCGAGGATGACGGTACGTTTGCCGTTCTTGGTGTCGTAGGCCACCAGCCACGCCTTCGCGCCGCTGTTCTCCCGCATGAGCAGCAGGACCGCGTTGCGGCCGCTCACCATGAGCGGCTGCATCTCCTCCTTGCTCGCGTCCAGCGGCACGCTCCAGCGGACGCTGCCGTTGGGGGCTTGCAAGCGCATGTCCTTGTCGTCGGCGATGACATAGCTGTCCATCGTGAGTGATGACCCGTCGGCGAGCAGAGCGCGGAATTCCTTGTCGGAGGCTGCTTTCCGGCTGCCGAGTGAGGTTCCGTCGGCCATGTCGACGGTGTCGACGGTGCCCTCGGCCACCACGATGGCCATCCGTCCAGGGCCGCGCAGGAAATTGCCCTTCTCGGGGATGTCGCGACGCCAGACCGTGGCTCCGGTGGTGCGGTCGAGTCCGCCGACGACAGTCCGGCCGCCTGCCGCGGTACAGCGGAATACCACCACGCCGGGACCTTCGGCCAGGCTCGGCACATCCGAATCGAACAGGGCCGGAAGGTCTTTCGGCAGCGGTGTGGCGCAACCGAGCGTTCCCGGATCGACCGACCATCGCTGCTCGCCGGTGCGCGGATCGAGGTGGACGAATTGCCCGGTGCCGGAATCCGACTCGAACCACTGCTCGGCCGGGGTGTCCCACAGCCGCTTGCCGGAGCTGGTGTCGTAGGCGGTCAGTCCCGGGGCGCCCCGCCATCCGGCCAGCATCACATGTCCGCGGTCGAGCACCTGGATCTTGCCCTGCTCGGGCGGTGCGCCGGTCGACGCGATCTTCCAAAGCTGTAGTCCGGTACGGACATCCATGCGGGTGATGCCGTCGTCGGCCAGGGTATATACCCCCGTGGACATGACCCCGAAGGATTCGCTCGGGCCCAGCGACAGCGTCTTGACCGCGCTCAGGTCCAGGTCGGGCACCGTGGATACGTCGGCGATGGCGGCGGAACCACTCGAACCGCAGCCCGCCGCGACCGCCGATAGCCCCACCGCCAGGGCGACGCGGGCGCAGGCCCGGAACACTCGACGTGGAACACGTTCGCGCAGAGTCGGGATCGGCACGGGGGTCGATCCTGCCACCGGCCTCGCGGCGCGCCGATCCGAGACTCGCGGGACAGAACGGACCGAATCGCGCGTGGGCGTTGCACCGGGTGTCGGGCGGCGGCGGTAGTGTCTGCGGGCGTGACGACAGCCTCCGAAACCGTCAGCGCAGCATCCGCAGGTGCCACCGGCACCGTCCGCCTCGCCAGCGTCGGCCGGCGTATCGCCGACGAGCTGGGCGTGCGCGAGGAGCAGGTGCGCTCCGCCGTCGAACTCCTCGATGCCGGCTCGACCGTGCCGTTCATCGCCCGCTACCGCAAGGAAGTCACCGGCGGGCTCGACGACGCGCAGCTCCGCACCCTCGACGAACGCCTCCACTACCTGCGCGAACTCGACGAGCGCCGGGGCTCGATCATCGAATCCATCCGTGGCCAGGGCAAATTGGATGAGGCGCTGCACGCGCAGATCATGCTCGCCGACACCAAGGCCCGCCTCGAGGACATCTACCTGCCGTTCAAGCCGAAGCGGCGCACCAAGGCGCAGATCGCGCGCGAGGCCGGGCACGAGCCGGTGGCCGACGCGCTGCTGGGCGATCCCACCACCGATCCCGCGCAGTACACCGCCGAACAGCTCGACGGCGCCCGCGCCATCCTGGTGGAACGTTTCGCCGAGGACGCCGACCTGGTCGGTGAACTGCGCGAACTCATGTGGGAACGCGGCCAGGTGTCCTCGACCGTGCGCGCGGGCAAGGAGGAGGCGGGCGCGAAGTTCGCCGACTACTTCGAATTCTCCGAGCCGTTCCACAAGCTGCCCTCGCACCGCATCCTGGCGCTGCTGCGCGGTGAGAAGGAGGAGGTGCTCAACCTGCACCTCGAACCCGACACCGAGGAACTCGAGGACGGGCAGCGCTCCATCTACGAGGGCCGCATCGCCGTCAAGTTCGACATCGCCGATCGCGGCCGGGCCGCCGACGGCTGGCTGCTGGACACCGTGCGCTGGGCGTGGCGGACCAAGCTGCAGGTCAGCCTCGGCATCGACACCCGGATGCGGTTGCGCCAGTCCGCCGAACGCGACGCCGTCGACGTGTTCGCCGCCAACCTGCGCGACCTGCTGCTGGCCGCGCCCGCCGGCACCCGCACCACCATGGGCCTGGACCCGGGCTACCGGACCGGTGTGAAAGTGGCCGTGGTCGATTCCACCGGCAAGGTCGTCGCCACCGAGGTCATCTACCCGCACAAGCCGCAGGGCCAGACCGAGAAGTCCCTCGCGGTGCTGGGCGCACTGGTCGCCCGGTTCAACGTCGAGCTGATCGCCATCGGCAACGGCACCGCCTCCCGCGAGACCGACGCCCTTGCCGCCGAACTCATCTCGCGCATCCCCGAGCACAAGCCCACCAAGATCGTGGTGTCCGAGGCGGGCGCGTCGGTGTACTCGGCCTCGGCGTACGCGTCGGCGGAGCTGCCCGACATGGACGTGTCGCTGCGCGGCGCGGTCTCCATCGCCCGCCGTCTGCAGGACCCCCTCGCCGAGCTGGTGAAGATCGACCCGAAGTCCATCGGCGTCGGCCAGTACCAGCACGACGTGTCCGAGACCCTGCTGGCCCGCTCGCTGGGCGCGGTGGTCGAGGACGCGGTGAACGCGGTCGGCGTCGACGTGAACATCGCCTCGGTTCCGCTGCTGTCGCGAGTGTCGGGCATCTCCAACTCGATCGCCGAATCCATTGTGGCCCACCGCGATGCCAATGGCCCCTTCCGCAATCGCGCCGGGCTCAAGGACGTCCCGCGCCTGGGCCCCAAGGCCTTCGAGCAGTGCGCCGGCTTCCTCCGCATCCGCGAGGGTGACGACCCGCTCGACACCTCCGGCGTGCACCCCGAGGCCTACCCGGTGGTCCGCCGCATCCTCGACGCCAGCGGCAAGGGCATCAAGGAGATCATCGGCAACACCTCCGCGCTGCGCGCCCTGCGTCCCGCGGACTTCACCGACGAGCAGTTCGGTGTCCCCACCGTCACCGACATCATCTCCGAGCTCGAGAAGCCCGGCCGCGACCCGCGCCCGGAGTTCAAGACCGCCGAATTCGCCGCGGGCATCGAGAAGGTCGCCGACCTGAAGCCCGGCATGGTGCTCGAGGGCGTCGTCACCAATGTCGCCGCCTTCGGCGCCTTCGTCGACGTCGGCGTCCACCAGGACGGCCTGGTCCACGTCTCGGCCCTGTCCCACAACTTCGTCAAGGACCCGCGCGAGGTCGTGAAGTCCGGCGACGTGGTGAAGGTCAAGGTCCTCGAGGTCGACGTGCAGCGCCAGCGCATCGGCCTGTCCCTGCGCCTCGACGACGAGCCCGGCAAGCCCAAGCAAGACCGAGGCCCCCGCGGGAACCAGGGTGGTGGCCAGGGCGGCGGCCAGCGCGGCGGGCGCGACAACGGCGCCCGTCAGGGCGGCAACCGCCAAGGCGGCCAGGGCGGCGGCAACCGTAACCAGGACCGCCGCAACCAGCCCGCCGCCAGCGGCTCCATGGCCGACGCGCTGCGCCGCGCCGGCTTCGGCAAGTAACGCCACACCGACGTGGGGGGCCCCGGCAACCCCGGGGCCCCCCCGCGTTTGGGCGAAGAAACGCCCGTGGCCCACGCCGGGAGAAAAACCACGGCCCCCCCGGCGAGGGGGCCCCACGCACGGCCGGCGCGCGGACGACGG
>NZ_JBSGCY010000139.1:0-16850 GCF_053602115.1 Nocardia sp. NPDC004582
GCGGTCGGCCTGCCGGACCCGCGTCCGCGCCGCGGCCTGCGGGCCCGCCTGCTCGGCCGCGGCCGGTACTGACGCGACGGGTCGGCACTGACACGACCCGGATCGAGCTCTGACGCGGCCCGGGTCGGCACTGACGCCGGCGGGATCGGCGATGATGGATCGTGGTCTTCTCCAGGCGTGATCCGCGACACGGCTTCCGGCCCAATCCCGCACCGGCGACCGGGACGGCCAGTCGGGTGCTGTTCCGATTCGGTGTGGCGCGCTGGGAATTCGTGCTGCGCCAGACCATCCTCGAGCCGGGCGGCCGCACCGGTTGGCACTATCACGACGGAACCCTGTTCGTGCTGGTCAGCGGTGGCGTACTCGATCATCCGCGGGCGAACTGCACGCCGGTCACCGTGCGGCCGTGGCGGGTCTTCCGCGAACCGAGCGGTCCCGGGCACGCGCATCTGGCGCGCAACAGCGGCGGGCGGCCGATCATGCTGACCGTGTTCTACGTCAACCCGATGGGCAGTCCGCTCTCGCGTGGCATTCCGACCCCGCCCTGCGCGGGTGAACCCTCGGCGAGTGATCCCGCGCACTGAGGCATGCTGGGTTCATGATCGAGGTCGTCACCGTCAGCACCGAGCGGGAACTCGCGGACGCCTACGCCGTGCGGTTGAAGGTCTTCGTCGCCGAGCAGGGCGTGCCGGAGGAGATCGAGATCGACGAGCTCGACGCGGTCGCCGATCATTTCCTGGGACTGCTGGACGGCAAGCCCGCGGGGGCCGGGCGGCTGCTCGTGCGCGACGGGATCGGGATCCTCGGGCGGCTGGCCGTGCTGGCCGAGACCCGCGGCACCGGGCTCGGCGCGGCCCTGGTCCGGGCGATCGAGGAGCGGGCGCGGGCCCGCGGACTGGTCGCGATCGAACTGCATTCGCAGACGCATGCCACCGGCTTCTACGAGAAGCTTGGCTACGTGCAGTTCGGGGAGATCGGCATGGACGCGGGCATCCCGCACATCTGGATGCGGCGCTCGCTCACCGACTGAGTCAGGCGGTCTCGCAGGTGTCGCGCAGCGAGCACCCGCCGCAGGCGCTGCCGCACCCGCCGACCTTCTCCTCCGGGAACGCGTTCGCGATGGCCTTCTCCGCCGCCGCCGCGCCCGCACCCATGGTGAACAGCGCGATCACCACGGCGATCACCGCCAGCACCAGCGCCGGGACGCCCCCGGACACCAGCGCCACCGCGCCGGCCGCCGCGAGCAGCAGACCCGCCACGATGGAGGTCGGCCCGGCCACCTTGTTGGCCAGCTTGAAGGCCTCCTCGGTCTTCAGCGCCGCGTCGGAGTGCACCCCGAAATAGCGGTTGCCGGGCAGGGTGCCGGTGAGTCCGAGCACGCCCGTGACCACGGCCACAGCCGCGAGGACAAAGAGGATCAGCGCCACGAAGAACACTCGGCTCACGGTACACCGCAAGAAATTGGCCATGTCCGACCCGGCATGCGGTCCAGCCGTTGGTTCGCGGCGCGTCTCGTTCTGGACTGACTGGAGCGACGGAGCGAAGCGGAGGAGCGGAGGGAGGGAAGAACGAGACCTCCAGCGCCGCGAACCCGCCCGGAGCGAAGCGGAGGGCAAATTGGGCACAGCGGTGGGCGCGCTTTACCCTGGTGAGCGACCTTTATCGGGGATTGGCTGGACAAGCGAAGGCAGGACCGTGCAGGACACCCGTGCAACCGAAACACCCACCGCGACCGCGGCGGGGGGCGGCGACGTTCCCGCACACCGCTACAACGCCGACCTCGCCGGCCGCGTCGAGCGCAAGTGGCAGCGCAACTGGGAGGAGCGCGGCACCTTCTTCGCGCCCAACCCGGTGGGCCCGCTGGCGGCCGGCGTGCCCGCCGACAAGCTGTTCATCCAGGACATGTTCCCGTACCCGTCGGGCGCGGGCCTGCACGTCGGGCACCCGCTGGGCTACATCGCCACCGACGTGTTCGCCCGCTACCACCGCATGCACGGCCGGAATGTGCTGCACGCGCTGGGTTATGACGCCTTCGGCCTGCCCGCCGAGCAGTACGCGGTGCAGACCGGCGCGCACCCGCGCGACACCACCATGTCGAACATCGCGACCATGCAGCGGCAGCTGGACCGGCTGGGCCTGGGCCACGACCGGCGGCGTTCCTTCGCCACCACCGACCCCGAGTACTACAAGTGGACGCAGTGGATCTTCCTGCGCATCTACAACGCCTGGTACGACGAGGGCCTGAACAAGGCGCGCCCGATCTCCGAGCTGATCGCCGAATTCGATTCCGGCAAGCGGTCTCCCGCCGACGGCCGGGCCTGGGCCGACCTGTCGCCGGTCGAGCGCAACGCGGTCGTCGACACCTATCGCCTGGTGTACCAGACCGATTCGATGGTCAACTGGTGCCCGGGTCTGGGCACCGTGCTGTCCAACGAGGAGGTCACCGCCGAGGGCCGCTCCGAGCGCGGCAACTTCCCGGTGTTCCGCAAGCGCCTGTGGCAGTGGATGATGCGCATCACCGCCTACTCCGATCGTCTGGTCGACGACCTGGACGAGCTGGACTGGCCGGAGAACGTGAAGTCCATGCAGCGCAACTGGATCGGCCGCTCACGGGGCGCGCAGGTCAAGTTCGAGGCCGGCAGCGACATCATCGAGGTCTTCACCACCCGCCCCGACACCCTGTTCGGCGCCACCTACGTGGTGGTCGCGCCCGAGCACGAGCTGGTGGACCGGCTGACCGGCAGCACCTGGCCGTCGGGCACCGATGCCCGCTGGACCTTCGGCAACGCCGACACCCCGGCCGAAGCCGTTGCGGCGTACCGCAAGTCGATCGCGGCCAAGTCGGATCTGGAGCGGCAGGAGAACAAGGAGAAGACCGGCGTCTTCCTGGGCACCTACGCCACCAACCCGGTGAACGGCGCCCGCGTGCCGATCTTCATCGCCGACTACGTGCTGTCGGGCTACGGCACCGGCGCCATCATGGCCGTGCCCGGCCACGACCCGCGCGACTGGGAGTTCGCCTCCGCGTTCGGCCTGCCCATCGTGGAAGTGGTCGCCGGCGGCGACATCTCGCAGGCCGCCTACGCCGGTGACGGCACCCTGGTGAACTCCGGATACCTGGATGGCCTGGACATCGACACCGCCAAGGCCAAGGTGATCTCCCAGCTGGAGACCGACGGCCACGGCAGGGGCACCGTCCAGTACAAGCTGCGCGACTGGCTGTTCGCCCGGCAGCGCTACTGGGGCGAGCCCTTCCCGATCGTGTACGACGAGGACGGCGCGCCGCACGCGCTGCCGGAATCCATGCTGCCGGTGACGCTGCCGGAGATCGAGGACTTCGCGCCGGTCACCTTCGACCCGGACGACGCGAACTCCGAGCCGTCCCCGCCGCTGGCCAAGGCCACCGACTGGGTGCACGTGGAACTGGACCTGGGCGACGGCCCCAAGAAGTACCGCCGCGACACCAATGTCATGCCCAACTGGGCCGGCAGCTCCTGGTACCAGCTGCGCTACGCGGACCCGACCAACACCGAGGCCTTCTGCGCGCCCGAGAACGAGAAGTACTGGCTGGGCCCGCGCACCGCCGAGCACGGTCCGAAGGATCCGGGCGGCGTGGACCTGTACGTCGGCGGCGTGGAGCACGCGGTGCTGCACCTGCTGTACGCGCGGTTCTGGCAGAAGGTGCTGTTCGACCTGGGTGACGTGTCCGGCTTCGAGCCCTACCGCCGCCTGTTCAACCAGGGCTACATCCAGGGCTTCGCCTACACCGACGCGCGCGGCGCCTACGTGCCCGCCGCCGAGATCGTGGAGCGGGACGGAAAGTTCTTCTGGACCAACGCCTCCGGCACGGAGGAGGAGGTGTTCCAGGAGTACGGCAAGATCGGCAAGTCGCTGAAGAACGCCATCTCCCCCGACGAGATGTGCGACCTGTACGGCGCGGACACCTTCCGCTTCTACGAGATGTCGATGGGCCCGCTGGACACCTCGCGCCCCTGGGCCACCAAGGATGTCGTGGGCGCGCACCGCTTCCTGCAGCGCGTGTGGCGACTGACCGTGGACGAGGAGACCGGCGCGCTGAAGGTCACCGACGCCGAGCCGTCGGCCGAGGCGCTGCGCCTGCTGCACAAGACCATCGCCGGCGTCGACGACGACTACGCCAACCTGCGCGACAACACCGCGGGCGCGAAGCTGATCGAGCTGACCAACTACCTGACCAAGAACTACGGCGACGGCGCCCCCCGCACGCTGGTCGAGCCGCTGGTCCTGATGCTGGCCCCGATGTCCCCGCACGTGGCCGAGGAGCTGTGGGAACGCCTGGGCCACCACACCGCCCTGGCGCACGGCCCCTTCCCGAAGGCGGATCCCGCTCTGCTGGTGGCGGATTCGGTCGAGTACCCGATCCAGGTCAACGGCAAGGTCCGCAGCCGGGTCAGCGTCCCCGCCGACGCCGATCAGGGCGCGGTCGAGGCCGCCGCCCTGGCCGACGAGAAGATCGCGGAACTGCTGGGCGGCAAGCCGCCCCGCAAGATCATCGTGGTCCCGGGCCGGCTGGTGAACATCGTCGCCTGACGCCGAATCCCGAGAACGCGGGCCCGCGTGTGCGATACACACGCGGGCCCGCGTTTGTTCGGGGTGAGGCGAAGCCCCTGAGCGCCTCCGAGCGTCGGAGTCTCTCAGCGCGGCGGGATCAGGACGTCGTTGAGGGTGACCAGTTGCAGGTTGCGTTCGCGGACGATGTCCATGAGCTGGTCGTAGATGTGGGTGACGGTCGGGCGGTTGGCGTGGCCGATGACGATGGACTGCGCGCGGAACCACTGGCGGGCGGCGTCGAGCAGCATGCCCTCGTTGATCACCGTATTGGTGTCGCTCAGGCTGCCGTACCACATGGTCGGGACGGTGTAGCCGCAGTCCGCGGCCACGGCGTCGACGGCGGCATTGTGCCGGCCGAAGGGCGGGCGATAGTACGGCGTGGTGTCGACGCCGTACTGGTCCCAGAGGAAGTCCTTGCAGCGATTCAGCTGGCCGGCGATCGCGCCGCCGGACAGCCGGGTCAGGTCCGGGTGATCCCAGGTGTGGTTGCCGAGCTGGATCTGCCCGGAATCGACCATGGGGCGCAACGTATCCCGGTGATCGAGCCAGCCGGGGTAGTAGGCGGTGACGAAGAAGGTCAGCCGAGCACCGGTATTGCGCGCGAAATCGAGGAACCCGCCGATGGTTTCGGAGCTCGCGCCGTCATCGATGGTGAGCGCCATATGATTTCCGTCGCCCGGGAGCGCCTGGATGGTTCCCGGTCCGATCGGCGTCTTGGGCCCGAAATCCGGTGCCACGCCGGGTAGCGGCGGGATGATCCCACCCGAAGACCCGGTATCGAACGGGAACTCGGCGCGGGCCTCCCCCGCTCCCAGCAATCCGGCGACCCCACCCGCAGCCAGCAACGTCAACAGCCGACGTCTGTCCATCTCGACCTTCAATCACTCTTCCGAACGAAACTCCCGCGCCCCCCGGCGCAGCCGTCAGGCCGGTGACACCAGCACGTCGTTGAGGGTCACCAGCGAGAGGTTGCGCGCACGGATGATCTCGACCAGACGGTCGTAGCAGTGCGTCACGGCGGGGGCGTTGGCGTGGCCGATCACAATGGCCTGCGCGTTGAAGTACTTCTGCGCGCACTCGATCAGATAGTCCTCGGTGATGACACCGGAGTCGGACAGCGAGCCGTACCACATGGTGGGGACGGTGTAACCGAGATCGGCTGCCACCTTGTCGACGGTAGCATCGTGGCGGCCGAAGGGGGGCCGGAAATACGGAGTCCCGTCCACGCCGAAGTTGTTGTGCAGGAAGGTCTTCGCCTTGTTCAGCTGGGCGGCGACCTCGCTCGTGGACAGCTTGGTCAGGTCCGGGTGATCCCAGGTGTGATTGCCCAGCTGGATCTGCCCGGATTCCACCAGCGGCCGCAGCGCCGCCTTGTGCGTGGTCCACGAGTCGTAGTACGCGGTGACGAAGAACGTGAAGCGGGCCCCGGTGTCCTTGGCGAACTTCACGTAGGCCCCGACCACGTCGGGACTGGCGCCGTCGTCGACGGTGAGCGCCAGATTGCTGCCGTGTCCGGGCAGCGCGGTGATCGTGCCCGCGGGAATCGCGGACTTCTGCCCGACGGGCGGCGCGGCGATCGACCTCGGCGCCGCGGACGGCGTGGGCGTCGCGGCGGGTCCACTGATCCGCGGGGTCACCTTGGGGGTGGGGCCCTCCGAAGAGCAGCCGGTCAAGGCGGCCGCAGTGCCCGCGGCGAGCATCGCGAGCAACTGTCGTCTATCCATCGATTTCGTTATATCCATACGGCGTGAACCGGACACCAATTCTGTGCGAAATGATCGCAATTCAGTGCGGAAACTCAGGTTCCTCTCAGCGGGCGATGGGGCGCAGCACGATCTCCGTCGGATGCGCGTCGCGCGGGGTCTCCACGGCATTGCGGACCGCCCGCGCCACCGTCTCCGCGGTGAGGAACTCGTTCGGGTCGTAGTCGCGACCCTCCCCCGCGATGATCTCGCGCTGCATATCGGTGTCGATCCGCCCCGGGTGCACCGAGGTCACCCGCAGCGCCGGTTCCTCCAGCCGCAGCGCGTCACCGAAGGCGCGCAGCCCGAACTTGCTGGCCGCGTACACGCCCCAGCCCGGATTGGCCCGCAGCCCGGCGCCCGAATTGATCAGCACCACATGGCCGTTGGCGGCGCGCAGCGCGGGCAGCAACAGCCTGGTCAACTCCGCGACCGCGATCAGATTGGCTTCCAACGTATTCCGCCACTGCGCCACCGACGAATCGGCTATCGTTCCCAGGTCGGCGATCCCGGCATTGTGCACCAGGACATCCAGCCGTTCGATGCCGTCCACCGCGCGCGCAACCGCCGCGTAATCGGTGAGATCGACCGGCCATCCGGCACTGCCGGGCAGCTCGCGCAGCACCGGTTCCAGGGCCCGCTGCGTGCGCGCGCCCAGCAACAATCGGTGTGCCGGAGCCAGTTCCCGGGCAATCGCCGCCCCCAGCCCCCGGCTGGCTCCGGTGATCAACGCGGTCGGCCGGTCGGATTCGGGACTCGCGGAATTCGCCATCCGATCACCGTAACCGGCCGCGCCGATCCGGCGATGCTCCGGACGGGCACACCACCGCTAGCTGATCCATGAGAAGGCGAACGAAGTGCAATCTGGCGATCCGGAGTCGTCCACGGGCGATCCAGCGCAGTCCACTGTCCACGCGTCATCCACGATTCACCGAGCGTCGAGCCACGCCTCCTCGCCCTACCGCGCATACCTACGGGTACCGGCGCAGAATAGGGCGATGACGCACCCGGGATTCACGCCCACCCAGCTCGCGGCCCGCGCGGCCTACCTGCTGCGCGGCAACGACCTGGGCACCATGACCAGCGCCGCGCCCAAGCTGTACCCGCACATGTGGAGTTGGGACGCGGCATTCGTAGCGGTCGGTTTGGCGCCGCTCAGTGTCGAACGCGCGGCCCTGGAACTGGACACCCTGCTCTCGGCGCAGTGGCGCAACGGGATGATCCCGCACATCGTCTTCGCCAACGGGGTGGACGGCTACTTCCCCGGGCCCGCCCGGTGGGAATGCCGCCGCCTCGCCGCCGACGCGCCCGACGGGCCCGACACGTCGGGAATCACGCAGCCGCCCGTGCATGCCATTGCGGTGCAACGGATTCTGGACCACTCCCGCCGGCACGGGCGCAGCACCCGCGCGGTCGCCGAGGACTTCCTCAACCGGCGCTGGACCGACCTGATGCGCTGGCACCGCTGGCTGGCCTACGCGCGAGATCCCAAGCAGCACGGGCGAATCACGCTCTACCACGGCTGGGAATCCGGTATGGACAACTCGCCGCGCTGGGATCGCGCCTACGAGAACGTGATTCCCGGTCCGGACCTGCCGCCGTACGAGCGCGCCGACACCCAGGTGGTGGGCGATCCCACGCAACGGCCCTCCGACCGCGAGTACGACCGCTACCTGTGGCTGGTCGAGCAGATGCGTCGCGCCGGGTACGACGACTACCAGCTGGCCTCCACCATGAGCTTCGCGGTCGAGGACGTGTTCGTGACCGCCGTGTTCGCGCTGGCCTGCGATGTGCTCGCCAATATCGGCGAGGACTACAAGCAGCCGCACGCGGACGTGCGCGAACTCTACGAGTGGGCCGACTACTTCCGCGCGGGCGTCATCGCCACCACCGACGCCCGCACCGGCGTGGCCCGCGACTTCGACGTGCGCGCGGACAAATGGATCGAGACCGAGACGCTCGCGTGCTTCGCGCCGCTGCTCAGCGGCGGCCTCCCCCGCGACGCCGAGCGGCGGCTGCTGCGGCTGTTCGAGGGCCCGCGCTGGTGCGGGCACCCGGATCTGCGCTACGCGCTGCCGCCGTCGACCTCCCCGGTGGCGCGGGACTTCCGGTCCCGGGAGTACTGGCGCGGGCCGGTGTGGCCGGTGATCAGCTGGCTGTTCTCCTGGGTGTTCGCCCGTCGCGGCTGGGCCGAGCGCTCGTTCATGCTGCGCGCGGAAGGACTGCGCCAGGCCAGCGACGGCAGCTTCGCCGAGTACTACGAGCCGTTCACCGGTGAACCGCTGGGCAGCATGCAGCAGTCCTGGACCGCGGCGTCGGTGCTGGACTGGCTCGGCTGACAACCGGACCAGACCGGCTAACGATTGGCGAATTAGACAGTCGCGCCTTCACCGCTCCGGCGGCGGTTCGGCCTAGCGTTTTTGGGCATGACCGGACGCACACTGATGAAAGTGCTAACTGTCGCGGCTACAGGCATCCTCATGGCTACCCCCGCCGGAGTGGCCGCCGCCGATGTCGAGGGCCCGGACGTGGCCTCCTGGCAGCACCCCGGCGGCGGCAGCATCAACTGGTTCGGTGTGCGCGCCGCCGGATACTCCTTCGCCATGCTCAAGGCGACCGAGGGCCTGAACTACGTGAACCCGTACTTCGTGCAGGACAGCCTGTCCATGCGGGTGGCCGGGGTCGCGCGCGGCACCTACCACTTCGCGCGCCCGAACCTGCTCCCCGAAGCGCAGGCCGCGTTCTACTCGGCCCTGGTGCTGGGCCAGAACGGGCCCATGGACCTGCCGCCGGTGCTGGACCTCGAGGACTCCGGCGGGCTGCCCCCGGCCGCGCTCATCGACTGGACCCACCGCTACCTGAACACGGTGCGCGCCCTGACCGGCCGGACGCCGATCATCTACACCTATCCCCGCTTCTGGCAGACGGCCATGGCCGACACCGACCAGTTCACCCAGTACCCGCTGTGGATCGCCGACTATCGCGGCAACGACCAGCCCGAGGTGCCCGGCGGCTGGCCGCACTGGACCTTCTGGCAGACCACCGACGCCGGGCGGATCCCCGGCATCGCGGCGGGCGTCGACCTGAACATCTACAGCGGAGCCCAGGGCGACTTCGCCCGCTACGCCAACCTGCCCTTCGCGGGCAGCAGCTGACCCACTCGCCGCTGCGGTGTCAGGGTGAGCCCGGGAGCCGGTCACAGCACCTGGGACAGGAACTGGCGCAGCCGAGGGGTTTCCGCGTTCTCGAACAGCGCCTCGGGAGTGCCGGTTTCGACCACCTGGCCGTGGTCCATGAACACGACCCGGTCCGAAACCGAACGCGCGAAGCTCATCTCGTGGGTGACCACGATCATCGACATGCCGCCGCTCGCCAGCTCCGACATGAGCGCGAGCACACCCTTGACCAGCTCCGGGTCCAGCGCCGAGGTGGCCTCGTCGAAGAACATGATGTCCGGCTTCATGGCCAGGGCCCGAGCGATGGCGACGCGCTGCTGCTGACCGCCCGACAACGAACCGGGCCGGGCGTCCGCCTTCCCCGCCAGCCCGACCGCCTCCAGCTGCTGCACCGCCAGCGTCCGCGCCTGCTCCTTGGACAGGCCGTGCAGTTTGCGCGGACCCAGCGCCACATTGTCGGCGACCGTCCGGTGCGGAAACAGGTTGAAGTGCTGGAACACCATGCCGATCCGCTGCCGCAGCCGGTCCGGGTTCTCGCCCAGCACCGACGCGCCGTTGAGCAGGATGTCGCCGGCGTCGGGTTCGTGTAGCCGGTTGAGCACCCGCAGCAGCGTCGACTTGCCGGACCCGGATGGGCCGATCACGGTGGTGGTCTTGCCCGCGTCCACCTGCACGTCGACGCCGCGCAGAATCTCGGTGCGGCCCAGCGTCAATCGCAGGCCGGTGCCGGTCAGGGAGGCACTCATGCTCCACGCCCTTCGGTGATGACGGCCTGTTCGACGGGGTCGGCGGGATCGCCGCCACCGCCCGGGCGGCCGTCGCGCATGCGCTTGTCGATGTAGTTGACCAGGTGCGTGAGCGGCACCGTCAGCAGCAGATACACCAGGCCCGCCGCCACCAGCGGCGACAGATTCCCGGTCTGCGCGTTGAGATCCCGGCCCACCGCGAACAGTTCGCGCTGGGTGGCCAGCAGGCCCAGGAAGTAGATGAGCGAGGAATCCTTGATCAGCGCGATGAACTGGTTCATCAGCGCGGGCAGCACCCGGCGCACGCCCTGCGGGATCACCACCAGCGTCATGGCCTGCCGGTAGCCGAATCCGATGGCGCGGGCCGCCTCCAGCTGCCCGGCCTCCACCGACTGGATGCCGGACCGGAAGATCTCACCGATGTAGGCCGAGGCCAGTAGTGCCAGCGCCACCGCGCCCAGCCAGTACGGGTTGTTGCCGGTGATGTTCTTGACCACCGGGCCCACGCCCAGGCCGATGATGAGGATGATCACCACCGCGGGCAGGCCGCGGAAGATATCGGTGTAAACCCGTGCGGGCCAGCGCAACCAGCGGGTGCGGGAGATACCGGCCACCGCGAGAAGCATGCCGATCACGGTGCCCAGCACGCCCGAGACCAGCGCCAGGATCAGGGTGTTGGGCAGACCGGTCCTGATCAGGTCCGGGAAGGCCTTGCGGTACAGCGACCAGTCGAAGAAGGTGTCCTTCAACTGCCGCAGTGTGGATTTGGGCTGGGCCGTCGCGCCGGTCTTATCGCCGGCGTGCTCGGCCGCGATCGTGGCGAAGTCCGGCATGGCCGGGGCGGCAACGGCTTTCGAACCCGGCTTCCAGCCCGGTGGCAGTTCTCGCGGCACCCAGTCCTCGTACAGCTTGGCGTAGGTGCCGTCGGCGATGACCGCGTCCAGGCCCGCGTTGAGGGCGTCGATGAGCGGCTGGTTGTCCTTGCGCACCGCGTAGCCGACGAAGTTGTTGAGGCTGAAGGTGTTCTGCGTGATCGTGGTCGGGTCGCCCGGCTTGATCGCGCCCACCGCCTGCGCCGACGGGGCCACCCAGGCGTCGATCTGCCCGGTCTTCAGATTCGCGTAGGCGGTGTTGTAATCCGGGAACTTCACCGGGTCCAGGTGCAGCTCGTTGACCACGAACTCGTCCTGCACGGTGCCCTGGACGACGCCGATCCGGTTGCCGCGGTGCAGATCCGAGAATCCCTTGATGCCGCTGCCGTTCGGCACCACCAGCGAGAAGTAGCCGAAGTCGTAGCCGTTGGTGAAGCCGACCAGGCGGCGGCGGGCGTCGGTGGTGGTGATGTTCGAGGAGCCGACATCGAAGCGGCCGTTGGCGACCTGGGCCAGCAGGCCCGAGAACTCGGTGCCGGTGAACTCCACCTGCAGGCCGAGTTTCGCGCCGATCGCGCGCAGCAGCTCGTTGTCCATGCCGGTGAACACGCCCTTGGAGTTCAGGCAGATGCTCGGCGGGGCGTCGGAAAGCGTGCCGACGCTCAGCTTGCCGGGCGTGATGAGGCCCAGCTTGCCGACGTCGATCTTGTCCAGCGGCGTGGTGGTCGCGGTGGTGAACCGGTCCGCGGCCGGATTCTGCTGCCCCGAGGCCAGGTTGCCCGGGGCGGCGCTCGCCGCGGAAAGACCGGGCGGCGAACACAGGTCGGTGTCCGCGGCGGCCCCGCCCGCGCCGACCGTGAGGGTGCCGAGCAGGCCGACCAGCAAAACAGCCGCGAGTGCCGTGATGCGGGCCGGCCGCCGACGTGGCGGCGCGACCGAGCGCAAGGAAACCATGGCAAATCACCCTAGTGCGAGTGACCTGCTATTCCAGAGTTACCCGTACCCCGATTCCGGGGGGGAATTCAGGCCGCGCCGGTCGCCTGATTGCGGCGATCCCGCCAGGCCACGGCCTCCAGGATGCGGCTCATGTCGTAGTCCGGACCACCGGAACTCACCGTGAACAAGCTCACCCCGGCGTCCGCGTACGCCTCGACCTCGGCGAGCCCCGGCCAGGCCACCGACTTCTCGATCGCGGCGGCGTCGGTGCCGACCTCGGCGCAGTGCTCGCCCAGGATGCCGGTCTTGCGCCGCAGCACGTCGAGTTCGGAGAAGCTGTGCCAGATGTCCGCGTACTGGGCGACCAGCCGCAGCGTCTTCCGCTCCCCGCCGCCGCCGATCAGGATGGGGATTTCGCGCACCGGCTGCGGATTGAGCTTGGCCAGCCGATCGGTGATGCGGGCCATCGACTCCTTGAACAGCGCGAGACGGCTTCCCGCCGTGCCGAATTCGTATCCGTACTGGTCGTAGTCCTTCTCGAACCAGCCCGCGCCGACGCCGAGCACCAATCGCCCGTTGCTGATGTGGTCCACGGTGCGCGCCATATCGGCCAGCAGGTCCGGATTGCGGTAGCCGCCGCCGGTGACCAGCGCGCCGAGCTCCACCCGCTCGGTCTGCTCGGCGATCGCGCCCAGCATGGTCCAGCACTCGAAATGCGCGCCTTCGGGATCGCCGTACAACGGATAGAAATGATCCCAGTTGAAGACGATGTCCACCCCCGCGTCCTCACAGCGCCGCACCGCGTCCCGGATCAACCCGTAGTCGGGCGCGTGCTGCGGCTGTAGCTGTACGCCGATACGAACAGGTCGGCTCATGATGTGCTCCTCGTCGACGGTCGGAGATCCGTTCCGAGGCTACCGGGGTCCACCGGATCACGGCGGCCTACGATCGTGCCCGGAACCTGACCACCCCTCTACTACGGATCGTCCGGCACGTTCCTGCCGGTGAAGGGAAGTATCGACCGTGGCAACGGTGACTTTCGACCAGGCCACCCGGCTGTACCCCGGCTCGGGCAAGCCCGCCGTCGACGCGTTGAACCTGGAGATCGCCGACGGCGAGTTCCTGGTCCTCGTCGGCCCGTCGGGTTGCGGCAAATCCACCTCGCTGCGCATGCTCGCGGGGCTCGAGGAGGTGAGCGACGGCCGAATCCTGATCGGGGACTCCGACGTCACGCACGCCGAGCCCAAGGAACGCGATATCGCCATGGTGTTCCAGAACTACGCGCTGTACCCGCACATGAGCGTGGCCGAGAACATGGGCTTCGCGCTGAAGATGGCCAAGGTGTCCAAGGAGGAGCGGCAGCAGCGGGTGCTCGAGGCCGCCAAGCTGCTCGATCTCGAGCCCTATCTGGACCGCAAGCCCAAGGCGCTGTCCGGCGGTCAGCGCCAGCGCGTCGCCATGGGCCGCGCCATCGTGCGCTCGCCGCAGGTGTTCCTGATGGACGAGCCGCTGTCGAACCTGGACGCCAAGCTGCGGGTGCAGACCCGTACCCAGATCGCGCAGTTGCAGCGCCGGCTCGGCACCACCACCGTCTACGTCACCCACGACCAGGTCGAGGCCATGACCATGGGCGACCGGGTGGCGGTGCTCAAGGACGGGCTGCTGCAGCAGTGCGCGTCCCCGCGCGACCTGTACCGGGATCCGGCCAACCTGTTCGTCGCGGGCTTCATGGGCTCGCCCGCCATGAACCTGTTCACACTGCCGGTGGGCAACGGTTCGGTGACGCTGGGCGGCTGCCCGCTACCGCTGCCGCGGTCGGTGGCGGCGGCCACCGGGGAGCGGGTGGTGGTCGGCGTCCGGCCCGAGCACCTGGACATCGTCGGCACCGGCGCGGGCATCGCCATGGAGGTGGACGTGGTCGAGGAGCTGGGCTCCGACGCCTACATCTACGGCCGCACCTTCGGTGAAGGGGAATCCATTGTGGCGCGCGCGGATTGGCGCAACCCGCCGACCAAGGGCGCGCAGCTCTCGCTGGTCGCGGACCCCGCGCACACCTACTTCTTCCACCCGGAGGACGGCCGCCGGCTGGGCTGACGGGCCAGGTTCGCGCTGACCGGTCGGATTCGCGCCGACGGGCCGCGTCTCAGGAATGGCGGCGGGCTTTCCGCCGCCATTCCTCGTTCACCCGGATGCGCAGGTTCTCCAGCGGGACCTCGTTGCCCGAGGCGCTGCGCAGTTCCGCGCGGACCGGCTCACCGCTGGAGTCCTCCAGCCGTTCCAGCGGCGCGGGTCCGTCCTGCAGGTACTTGTCGCCCCACTGCCACAACGCGACCACGGCGGGCAGCAGGTCCCGCCCCATCTGGGTGAGCACGTATTCGTTGCGGGTGCGCTTGCCCTCCTCCTGGTAGGGCCGCTTCGCCAGCAGTCCGGCGTCGACGAGTTTGCGTAGCGCGCTGGAGGCCGCCGCGTCGGTGATCCCCACCCGCGCCGCGAAGCCGTCGAACCGCGTGGTGCCGTAGTACGCCTCGCGCAGGATGAGCACGGCCGAGCGGGTGCCGACGATGTCCATCGCCTTGGCGATCGAGCACTCCTCGGGCTTCCACGAGCTCAGGTCGCTGAGTTTTCCTTCCAGTACTGCCGACATGGCGTACATCATACCTCGCTGACTTGCCCGTACTATTGTCAGCTCGTACCCTGACTTCAGAGACATCTAGTCAGATGCCCGCTCGGAAGGGAACGTCAATGAGAGACGCAGTCATCGTCGAAGCCGTCCGCACTCCCATCGGCAAGGGCAAGGCCACCGGCGCCCTGCACGGCGTGCACCCCGCCGACCTGCTCGCGCACAGCCTGCGAGAAGTCGTGCGGCGCTCCGAGATCGATCCGGCGCTGATCGACGATGTGATCGGCGGCGTGGTCACCCAGGTCGGCGAACAGGGCTCCAACCTGACCCGCCGCGCCGCCCTGGCCGCCGGATATCCCGAATCGGTCCCGGCCACCACGGTGGACCGGCAGTGCGGCAGCAGCCAGCAGGCCATCCACTTCGCCGCGCAGGGCGTGATCGCCGGGGCCTACGACATCGTGGTGGCCGCGGGCGTGGAATCCATGAGCCGGGTTCCCATGGGAGCCAACCTGATCGGGACCGAGGGCATCGCCGGGGTCGGCTTCGCCGAACGCTATCCCGAGGGCCTGGTACCGCAGGGCATCAGCGCCGAACTCATCGCGGCGAAATGGGGCCTGACCCGCACCCAGCTCGACGAATTCGCCCTCGCCAGCCACGAGAAGGCCGCCGCCGCAACCAAGAACGGGGCCTTCGAGGCCCAGCTGTCGCCCTTCGACGGACTCGCCGAGGACGAGGGCATCCGCCTGGGCAGCACGCTCGAGACCCTGGCCGCACTGCGCCCCGCCTACTACAGCGAGGAGATGGCGGCCCGGTTCCCGCAGATCGGCTGGAACATCACCGCCGCCAACGCCAGCCAGATCAACGACGGCAGCGCCGCCACCCTCATCATGACCAGCGAACGCGCCGCCCAGCTGGGCCTGCGTCCGCTGGCCCGGGTACACAGCTTCGCCGTCGCCGGAGACGACCCGCTGCTCATGCTCACCGCGGTCATCCCCGCGACCCGGAAGGTGTTGCAGCGCTCCGGACTCGACCTCGGCGACATCGACCTGTTCGAGGTCAACGAGGCCTTCTCCTCCGTCGTCCTGGCCTGGGCCCGGGAGACCGGAGCCGACCTGTCCAAGGTCAACGTGAACGGCGGCGCCATCGCCCTGGGCCACCCCCTGGGCGCCTCCGGAGCCCGCCTGGCCACCACCCTCGTCCACGCCATGCACGACCGCGGCGCCCGCTACGGCCTGCAGACCATGTGCGAGGCGGGCGGCCTGGCCAACGCCACCATCTACGAACGCCTCTGAAACCGAAGGCCGCCCCGGAAATCACCGGGGCGGAGACCAACGGCCGCCACCCGCCGGCCTGCCCGCGCGCGAGCCGAGCGGCGCCCTCAGCCGATGGCCGTGGCCACCAGGACATGCCCCGCACCGCCCGCGATCACGATCACCGGCAACGCGATGGCCGCCCAGATCCAGGCGCGGCGACCGGTCATGGCCGCCACCGAGGTGAGGACCATGGCGCCCACCAGGGCCAGGAACATGCCGCCTCCACCGATCAGCAAGCCCCACAGGGCCGATGCGGGCGGGCGGATGACGATGCACTGGACGGAGAAGTCCCGCTTCGCCGTACACCGGTTGTGGACCAGGTCGAACAGCTTCGCGAACAGGTCGTAGGCCCACCCGAACGCCGCGAGCACCCCGAGCAGGTACAGACCGGCCGATATCGCGATATCCCGGCGGTCCAACGGCTTCCGCTCCGATCCGGGAGCCTGGGCCGCCGCCACCTCGACCTCCGACGGCCGCAGCGGCGCCGGCATGGTCCGATCGTCGGACTGCGCGCCCGCTGGCTGCCACGACTCGGGCGGCATCTCGGCGTTCGCCGCCGGTCCGGACGCGCTGGGCGGCTGTGCGTAATTCGGGCCCGGATTCCATTGTGACTGTTGTTGCGGCCCAGGGGGTCTCCCGGGCGCCCCCGGCTGACCGGGACCGGCGGCCGGGGCAGATTGCGGGCGCGAGGACATGCCGACCGGGGCGGCCGATCGCGGGGGGACACCGACGCTTCCGGGAGCCTGTGGGGGCACCCGGGGCGGCGGGGTCTGGCGGCCGGCCTTGGGCCAGGGTGGCCGCCCGCTTGGCCAGCACCACCGGGCTGTGCAGCGGGGCCACCACCATGGCGGTGCC
>NZ_JBSGCY010000140.1:0-16742 GCF_053602115.1 Nocardia sp. NPDC004582
CGGCCTTCGCAGCCGCGGCCGCCTCGGCCACGATTCGCTCGGCCAGGGTCGGCTGGGGCGCGGCGTGGCCACCGGAGGGCGGGTTCTGCGCGTCGTCGCCCACGTTCTGCACCTCGGTCACCCGTAGTCCTCTTCGATCGTCACCGGTTGGGCTGGTTGGTCTTCGAGTTCGCCGATCCAGCTGATCGACAGCGGGCCCAGCGGGTCGGGCTGGTCGAACTCGATGGTCTTGCCGCGGTAGAGCTCGAGCAGCGCGAGGAAGCGGGCCACGATCTGGATCGGGTGCTCGCAGTCGGCGCAGAGTTCGTGGAAGGTCGTCCAGCCGCCCGCGCCCGCGTTCTTGAGCATCTCCAGCACCAGGGCGGCCTGTTCGGCGATCGAGATGGTGTGGGCGTGGATGTGATCCAGCCCCACCCGCGGTTTCGGACGCGGCCGGAACACCGTGGCGGCGACCTCCGCGAATCCCGCGGCGTCCACCCCCAGCGTAACTTCCGGCAGCAGCGCCAGATACCGCTCCTCGAGCGAGACCGCCCGCGGATAGCGTTGCAGCGCCGCCGCCTCCAGCTCCCCGAGCAGCTCCGCCACCTGCTTGAAGGCCCGGTACTGCAGCAGCCGGGCGAACAGCAGGTCGCGCGCCTCCAGCAATTCCAGGTCGTCCTCGTCGGACACCTCGCCCGAGGGCAGCAGCCGGGCCGCCTTCAGATCCAGCAGGGTGGCCGCGATGAGCAGGAATTCGGTGGTCTGATCCAGCACCTTGTCCGCGCGCAGGCCCTGCACCTCGGACAATCGGGCGGTGAGCGCCTTGGTGTGGGCGATGAATTCGTCGGTCACCTTGTGCAGCGCGATCTCGGTGACGTCCAGGCGCCGGGAGCTGATCAGCTGCAGCAGCAGGTCGAAGGGGCCCTCGAAGTTGGCCAGCTTCAGATGAAACTTGCCCGCTTTGCCCGAATCATCCGATGCGGCGACAGCGGCTGCCGCCGTGACAGGCCCGGCCGCATCGTCACCGACTGCGTCCGCATCGGCCGCGGCATCCTCGGCAACGTTCTCATCCGTGCCGACAGTGTCCTCACCAGCACCGGCATGGTCCTCACCAGCGCCGACGATGTCGCTCAGCACCGCCGACCCGTCCCCGGGCATGCTGATATCCGGGTCCGCCGGGTCGTGCGCGGACTCCGGGTCGAAAGGATCGCTCAACGGCCCGACCGCTGGATGACTTCCCGGGCCATGGCCCGATAGGCTTCCGCGCCACCGGATTTCGGCGCCCACGTGGTGATGGGCTCACCCGCGACGCTGGCGTCGGGGAAGCGGACGGTCCGCGAGATCACGGTGTCGTACACGAGGTCGCCGAACACCTCGACCACGCGCGTCATGACCTGGCGCGAATGCAATAGGCGGGCATCGAACATGGTGACCACGATGCCGTACAGGGTCAGCTCCGGATTCAGCCGGTCCCGCACCTTCTCCACGGTGTCGTTGAGCAGGGCCAGTCCGCGCAGCGAGAAGTACTCGCATTCCATCGGGATGATGACGCCGTCGGCGCAGGCCAGGGCGTTCACGGTGAGCAGGCCCAGCGACGGCTGGCAGTCGATGAGGATGTAGTCGTAGCGGTCGCGCAGCGGCGCCAGGGCGCGACCCAGGGTCTGTTCGCGGCCGACCTCGTTGACCAGCTGGATCTCCGCGGCCGAGAGGTCGATATTGCTGGGCAGCAGATCCATGCCGTCGACTTTGGTGTTCATCAACACGTCGTCGGGATTCACCTTGCCGGGTCCGACGAGCAGGTTGTGCACGGTGACGTTCAGATCGTGGTGCGCCACACCGAGTCCCGCCGACAGCGCGCCCTGCGGGTCCAGGTCCACCAGCAGCACCTTGCGCCCGTATTCCGCCAGCGCCGCACCGAGATTGATGGTCGAGGTGGTCTTGCCGACGCCGCCCTTCTGATTACACATGGCGACGATCAGCGCGGGGCCGGTGTGGTCCGCTTCGGCCGGTTCGGGGATCTCGCGCAGCGGGCGTCCGGTGGGACCGACCTCTTTGCCGTCGGACACCACATCGGGTGCCTCCCACAGTGTTTGCGCGGCGGTTTCGATCCGCTGGCCCGCACCACCGGTAGTCGTCACGTCCGCTGCTCCTTCGACGTTCCTGCCCTTGCCCCGCCCACCGGCCTGGAATGGACGACGCACCCGGCCGCGTGTGCGATCGGGTTCCTCCTAGACGCTACCGCCTGTTCGCGCGAGACCAACGTTCGGACACGCACCCTAAACCTGCACTTCAGACCCGGTACGGACGCCCGAGCCGGGCCGAGGACCGGTCCGGGACGTCTCGTTGCACTGTGGCACAGCAGGTTACGGGTTCAGGGTCATGTTCCGCGCCCGAAGCAGCGGATAAACCGGAATCGGCGGAATTGGAGGATACGAGTATGGCGCAACTGCGCCGCGAGCCCGGGCGGCGGAGTCCCTTCGAGGACAGCGGCTTCCGGGAGCCGCGCGGCATTCTCACCGCGCGCGCGGGTGCGCGGTCGCCCAGACCTCGTGCAGCGTGCCGACCGTGACCAGGGTGTAGATCTGCGTGGTGGTCACCGAGGCGTGGCCCAGCAATTCCTGCACGACCCGGACATCCGCGCCGCCGTCGAGCAGATGGGTCGCGAACGAGTGGCGCAGGGTGTGCGGCGACACCTGCGCGGCGATGCCGGCTCGTTCGGCCGCGGATTGCAGGACCTGCCAAGCGGTCTGGCGGGACAGCCGGCCGCCGCGATGGTTGAGGAACAGGGCGCTGTTGCCGCGGCCGCGCGCGGACAGGTCGGGGCGGCCGCGGACCAGGTAGTTGTCCAGCGCGGCCAGGGCGGGACGGCCGATCGGGACCATGCGCTGCTTGCCGCCCTTGCCGCGCAGCACGACCGCGCGCTCGGCGGCGTCGATATCGTCCACATCCAAGCCCACGATTTCGGAGATGCGCGCGCCCGTCGAGTACAGCAACTCCAGCAGTGCCCGATCCCGCAGCCCGCGGGGCCCGTCGGCGAGGTCGCCGCCGGCCGCGTCGAGCAGCCGCGAGATCTGGTCGTAAGGAAGGGCTTTGGGCAGCCGGCGGGCGGGTGTGGGCGGTTTCACCGGATGCGCCACGTCCGCGTCGGTGATCCCCTCCGCCGTGGCGAACCGGTGCAGCCCGCGCACCGCGACCAGGGCCCGCGACGCCGAGGACGCCGCCAGCGCGGGATGCTCGGCGTCACCGGACCGCAGCGACACCATATAGTCGGCGATGTCCGATTCGGCCACGCGCGCAAGCGTTTCCACCCCGCGCTCGGTCAGGAAGTGCCGGTAGCGGCCCAGATCCCGGCGGTAAGCGCTGAGCGTGTTGCGCGCGGCGCCGCGCTCGACCGCCAGATGGTCGAGGTACGCGTCGATCTGCCGCTTCAGCACGGCTCACATCATGGCAGCAGCCACCGACGAACTCCGTCAGCCAAACCCTGGCAAACAGAACAAGTTTCCCAATCGGGACTTACCGCGCAGCCACACTCGACGTGCCGCGCAGCCGAACTCAGTGGGCGGCCGACCCTCCCCGCGCCTTGCGGTCCAGGAAGGCCGTCGGCATGCCGGGCCACGGCGCGTCGGCCGGCCGCAGCTGGGCCCCGGTAGCGCGCGCCGTCATCAGCGCGGTGACCCCGGCGACCGCGGTGGCATTGGTGATCTCCCCGGCCAGCGCCGCTCGCACCGCTTCGGCCAAGGGCATGCGCAGCAGTTGGAGGTCGGCCTCCTCCATTTCCGGGTCGGGCCGGTCGGTTTCGTACAGCCCGGTGGCGAGGTACACCCGCAGCGCCTCATCGGTGAACCCCGGCGACAGCGCCACATCCACCAGCACCGCCCATTCCCGCGCCGCCAGCCCCGTCTCCTCGGCCAGCTCCCGCTTGGCCGCTTCCAGCGGATCCTCCCCCTGCTGGTCCAGCAACCCCGCCGGCAACTCCAGCAGCCGCCGTCCGATCGGATGCCGATACTGATTGATCAGCACCAGATTCTCGTCCTCGTCCAGCGCCGCCACCGCGACCGCCGCATGATGCTCGATCACCTCCCGCTCGGCCACCTTCCCGCCGGGCATGACCACCTGGTCCAGCCGCAGCGCCAGAATCGCCCCCGAATACACGGCGCGACTGGACAGAACATCGAATTCGTGTGAACCGGGAACCGGACCGGAGGACGTCATCAGAGAACCGTAGCGCGAATCGCCGTGCGGCCCGCGACAGCGCTAGCCCGTCGTGGGCAGGTGCCGACATGCGAAACCGCCCAGCGCGCTCGGCGCTCGGGCGGTTTCGGGCTGTCGGCCTCGGCGGAGAACTACTTGGCGACCTTCTCCGCTTCCGGCGCGGGGGCCTCGGCCGGGATCTCGACCGGGAGGCGTTCGGCCGCCTTGTAATCCAGCGCCGCCGAGATGAGCGCCGCGAAGAGCGGGTGCGGGCGGGTCGGGCGGGACTTGAGTTCCGGGTGCGCCTGGGTGGCGACCAGGAACGGGTGCTGGGTCTGCGGGTACTCCACGAACTCGACCAGGTGGCCGTTCGGGGAGGTGCCGCTGAACGTCAGGCCGCTCTTGGCGATCTTGTCGCGGAAGGTGTTGTTGACCTCGTAGCGGTGGCGGTGCCGCTCGGAGACCTCGGTCTCGCCGTAGGCCTGCGCGACCAGCGAATCCTGCTGCAGCACAGCCGGATACGCGCCCAGGCGCATGGTGCCGCCCAGGTCGGCCTCACCGGCCACGATCTGTTCCTGATCGGCCATGGTCGAGATGACGGGGTACTTGGTGTCGGGCTCGAACTCCGCGGAGTTGGCGTCCTTCATACCCACCGAGCGCGCCGCCTCGATGACCACGCACTGCAGGCCCAGGCACAGGCCCAGCAGCGGAATCTTGTGCTCGCGGGCGAAGCGGATCGCGCCCACCTTGCCCTCGATGCCGCGGATGCCGAAGCCGCCGGGGATCAGGATGGCGTCGACGTCGGCCAGGTGCGAGCGGGCGCCGGCCTCGGTCTCGCACTCGTCGGACTGCACCCAGCGGATGTTCACCTTGGCCCGCGAGGCGAAACCGCCCGCGCGCAGCGCCTCGGTGACCGACAGGTAGGCGTCCGGCAGGTCCACGTACTTGCCGACCAGCGCGACGGTGACCTCTTCGCGCGGGTTGTGCACGCGGTCCAGCAGATCGCCCCAGACCGTCCAGTCCACGTCGCGGAAGGGCAGCCCGAGCTTGCGGACCACGTACGCGTCCAAGCCCTCCCGGTGCAGCACCTTCGGAATGTCGTAGATCGACGGCGCGTCCGGCGTCGAGATGCAGGCGTCCACATCCACGTCGCACATGAGCGCGATCTTGTTCTTCAGCGGCTGCGGCACGTCGCGGTCGCAGCGCAGGATCAGCGCGTCGGGCTGGATACCGATATTGCGCAGCGCCGCCACCGAGTGCTGGGTCGGCTTGGTCTTGAGCTCGCCCGAGGGGCCCAGGTAGGGCACCAGCGTGACATGCAGGAAGAAGCAGTTGTCGCGACCCACCTCGTGGCGGATCTGGCGCGCCGCCTCGAGGAACGGCTGCGACTCGATATCGCCGACGGTGCCACCGATCTCGGTGATCACCACATCGGGCGCCTGCCCGTGCAGATCCGGACCGGTCATCGCGAGGATGCGGCTCTTGATCTCGTCGGTGATGTGCGGGATCACCTGCACGGTGTCGCCGAGGTACTCGCCGCGACGCTCCTTGGCGATCACCTTCGAGTACACCTGGCCGGTGGTGACATTGGCGTCCCCGGACAGATCGCGGTCCAGGAACCGTTCGTAGTGGCCGACGTCGAGGTCCGTCTCCGCGCCGTCCTCGGTCACGAACACCTCACCGTGCTGGAAGGGGTTCATGGTGCCGGGATCGACGTTCAGGTACGGATCCAGCTTCTGCATGGTGACGCGCAAACCGCGCGACGTCAGCAGCTGACCGAGGCTGGAGGCGGTCAGACCCTTGCCGAGTGAAGAGGCGACACCGCCGCTGACGAAGATGTGTTTCGTGGCCGCGCGCGCCGGAATCCGTGAATTACCCACGGGTCTTCACGGTAACACGGATTGCGGAGGCTGATCGCATGCCACGCGTGTTCGGTTGCCCGCGATTGGCTCGATTCCGCGTGTCGCGGGCAACCTTTCCGGTGCTCGGCGTCGACTTTGCGTTCACGGCGGTCAGTGCGGCATGGCGGCGACTGTGAGCGAGGTCGCCTTCGCGCCGGTGCCGTAACGACCGGTACCGCCGTTCAGCTGCTCGGTCAGCCCGAGCACGGTGGTGATCCGACCGATCTCGCGATCGGCGTTGTCGACGGTGGTGACCGCGGCCAGCCCGAGCTCGGAACGGGCCACCGCGATGGCGCCCGGCCCCTCGGCGGCCCCGTAGCGACCCGCCAGCACCACGCCGGCGCTGTGGGACCGCAGCCCGCCCGCGAATCGGGCGATGATGGTGCCCCGGTTGTTCTCCTCGGCCCGCGCGCCGTCGCCGGTGACCACGACGGCCAGTTGCGCGGGCTGTACGTCGCCGGCGGGGGTCAGGAAGCCGCCGCCGCGCAGCGTCTCGAGGGCGAGGCCGCGCTCCTGCTGGGTGCCGCGCGGCTGCCCGGTGCCGGGATCGAGGAGCAGTACCTGTCCGAGCAGATCGCCCGCGAGGCTGCCCTGATCGACGGCGTCGACCTTCAGTTGAGCGCCCGCGGGCACCATGTTCACCAGCGCGGTGCGCAGCCGATCGCCTTCGGAGGAGTCGGTGAACGCGCCGCTGAGGCCGACGCGGCCGGTGACCGCGGCCCCGGCGGTGGTGAGCGCGGCGCTGACCGCGTCGACGTCGCCGCTTTCGGCGTCGGGTGTGGTGAAGATGAGAACCGACCGGTTGGCCAGAGCCCCGGTCAGCAATTTGCCGGCCGCACCGGACAGGAAGGCGTCGGCCGCCTTCACCTGTTCGTTCAGCCGTCCGTTCTCGGCTCGCAGGTCACCGACCTGCTGCCGCTCGCCCGTGCCGGAGAACAACCCGTTGCCTTGCGTCCGGGTGCCCAGCACCACGCCCACCGCCAGGGCCAGGAATACCGCGGCGATCGAAATCGCGTGGTGGCGAAAAGAAATCATCGGTCCCCTACTTTTGCCGGTCCAATAGCCGCTCCACCCAGTGCCAGCCGCGATCCCAGGTGTCGGACATCCAGGTCACCGCTTCCCCGCCCATATGCGTGGCCAGCACCGCGACCACCAGGGCCACCAGCGCGGCCAGCACCACCAGCGCGATCGCCCAGCCCGAACCCCGGTGCCGGTACAGCGAGGCCACGGCCTTGGCGTCCATGAGCTTGGTGCCCATCTTGAGCCGGGTCAGGAAGGTCGCCGGATTGGAGTCGCGGCGGCCGCGGTCGAAGAAGTCGTCCAGCGATGCCGCCGCGCCGACGGTCACGATCAGCGACGCGCCGTGATGGTCGGCCAGCAGCAGCGCCAGGTCCGACGGCGCGCCCGAGGACGGGAAGGTGGTCGCGCCGATGCCCAGATCCTGGATGCGCTCGAGCCCCTTGGCGTGGCCGTCGGTGTCGGCGGGCAGGATCACCTCCGCGCCGCACTTGAGCGTGGTGGCGGTGATCTCCTCCGGATCGCCGACGATCAGGTCGGGGCGATACCCGTGGCGGGTCAGGGTGTCCGCGCCGCGGCCCACGCCGATCAGGATCGGGGCGTACTCCTTGATGAACGGCTTGATGCGCTTGAGGTCCTCGATGTGCTCGGGACCGTCGGCCACCACCACGACATGCCGCTTCTTCATCTCGACCTCGACATCGGGCACGCCGATGCCGTCGATGAGCAAGGAGGACTCGGTGCGGATGAACTCTATGGTGTTGCCGGAGAACGCTTCCAGGTGGTCGGCGAGCCCGTTGCGGGCCTCGATCATGCGCTCGGCGATGGTCTCGTCGGTGAGTTCGATGCCCTCCACGAGGGCCTCGGGCTCCTTCTTCGACAGCTTGTCGGCGTAGACGACGGCGCCCTCGACGCGCACCTTGGCGCCATCCTTGATCTTCTTGAACACGTCCGAGCTGACCGCGTCCAGCAACTGAATGCCGTTGGCCACCAGCACTTCCGGGCCCAGGTTCGGGTAGCGCCCGGAGATCGAGGGCGAGGCGTTGACCACCACCGCGACCTGGGCCTCGACCAGCCGGTCGGCGGTGAGCCGGTCGAGGTCGCACTCGTCGAGGACGACCACATCCCCCGGGCCCACGCGCTGCAGCAAACGCCTGGTGTTGCGGTCCACCCGGGCCATCCCGGTCAGACCCGGCAGCGTTTCGGTATTGCGCGACAGCAGGCCCATCATCTTCATAGCGACCGATGATCACCCCAAACTCTCAACCCATGGTGGAGGCGCGCCGGTCAGCATCATCATTCGATCGCCGAAATGTTGCTCGAGTCCCGGCAGCCGCAGGTTGTCCGGTTCGCGGCTATCTTCTTACCGGCCGGTAAGGATATGCTCCGAGCACCGGCACGAAAGGAGACAATGCCGTCATGGCCAGCACCACGGTCGACACCGTCATTCCCGCCCCCCGCGACGTCGTGTACAAACTCTTCTCCGAGCGCGACAGCCTCAATCCCTTTCTGCCCATCAAGATCTCGCTGAAGAAGCCGGGCATCGGCAGCCCGTCCGGCGTCGGCGCCCAGTACCAGCTCGGCATCGCCGGCATCGGCCCGACCGAGGAGACCACCGAGCTCGTCCCCGGTGAGCGCATGGTCTACCGCGTCATCGCGGGCGCCCCGGTCAAGCGGCACGTCGGCACCATCGCCTTCTCCGACGCGCCCGGCGGCACCCGGGTCGTCTACACCATGGAATCCGAGCCGAGCCTCCCGCTCCCCGCCCAGATCCTCGAACCCGGCCTGCGCGCCCTCACCAACGCCCTCATCGGCGGCGTGCGCAAGGCCGTCAAGTAGGACACCGCTCGTCAGACGCGGTCAGCGCACGACAAGAAACCGGCCGGACCCCAACGGGGCCCGGCCGGTTCGTCGTCGCGGGGAGCGGTCCTACGCGCCGGAGGCGGCCGCGCCGACCTTCTCGGCGTGCGCGGTGGTGAGCAGCTCCCAGGCGTGCGCCCGGCCGGTTTCGGTATCGCCCATGCCCGCCAGCATGCGGGCCAGCTCCACCACCCGCTCGTCCTGGGTCAAGGCCTTCACGCCCGATTTCACGGCTTGGCCGTCGTCGAGCTTGTCGACCACCAGATGGGTGTCGGCGAACGCCGCCACCTGCGGCAGGTGGGTGACCACGATGACCTGATGGGTGCGGGCCAATTGCGCCAGGCGGCGGCCGATCTCGACGGCCGCACGGCCACCGACACCGGCGTCGACCTCGTCGAACACCATGGTGGTGCCGTGCTCGGAACTGGCCAGCACCACTTCCAGCGCCAGCATGATGCGCGAGAGCTCACCGCCGGAAGCGCTGCGGCTCAATGGCAGCGGATGCGCGCCGGAATGCGCGGCCAGGCGGAACTCCACTTCGTCGACACCGGTGGACCCGGCGTGCAGTTCCTTGCCGTCGATGACCAGCGGCGCCGAATCCTGCACGCCCGCCAGGATCGGACCGACGCCGACCTCGAGCCGGGCGCGTCCCATGGCCAGCCCGCCCAGTTCGGTACTCACCGCCGCGGCCAGTTTCCCGGCGGCCTTGGCGCGCGCTGCGCTCAGCTTGCGGGCGGTCTCGCGCACCTTCTCCGCGGCGGTCTCGACCTCGGCCGACAGCGCGGCCAGCGCCTCCTCCGACACATCCAGGGACTCCAGGCGGGTGCGCGCCTCGTCGGCCCACTTGATGACGCCGTCGATATCGGGCGCGTACTTGCGGGTCAGCGTCTTCAGCTCGGCCTGCCGGGTGAGCATGGACTCCAGCGCGCCCGGATCCGACGGCAGATCCGACAGGTAGGAACTGAGTTCGGTGGTCAGATCCACGATCACCGAAATCGCCTCGCCCAGGCGGGGACCCAGCTCGGACAGCTTGGGATCGTCGGACGCCTCGATGCGAGCGCGCGCGGTGCCCAGCAGATCCAGCGCACCGGAGGACTCGCCCGGCGAATCGGCGGGCCCGGCCAGCGCGTCGTGCGCGGTGGAGGCCGCCTCGCGCAGCGAATCCAGATCCGAGAGCCGGCGCACCTCCCCGACCAGCTGCTCGTCCTCGCCGGGTTCGGGTGCGATGGCGTCGATCTCGGCCAGCGACTGGGTCAGATGATCGGCCTCGAGGGCCAGCTCCCGGCTGCGCGCGGTGCGTTCCAGCAGCTGATTGCGCTTGTCCAGCCAGGCCTTTCGGGCCTTCTGGTATTTGGTCAGCAGCGGCGCGACGGTGTCGGAGGCGAACTGGTCCAGCGCGTGCAACTGCTGATCCGGGCGCTGCAGTCGCAGCTGGTCGTTCTGGCCGTGCACGGTCAGCAGCGGACCGGTGAAATCCGAGAGCACCGAGGCCGGCACGGACCGCCCGCCCAGGTGGGCGCGGGAGCGGCCGTCGCTGCCGACCGTGCGGACGGCGATGATGCTGCCGTCGTCATCGCGTTCGGCCCCGGTGGATTCCAGCACCTCCTCCACCTCGCCGAGGGCGCCGTCGTGCACCTCGTCGACGGTGAAGCGGCCCTCCACCACCGCTCGCGAAGCCCCCAGGCGCACCCGGCCCGCGTCGGCGCGGGCGCCGCTGAGCAAATGCAGGCTCGTCACCACCATCGTCTTGCCCGCACCGGTCTCACCGGTCAAAACGGTCAAACCTTCGTGGAATTGTGCGGTGGCGGTGGAAATTACGCCCAGCCCGTCAATCCTGATCTCTGTCAGCACTCGTGCTCTCCGTCCGCTGTCGGCCTCTCCAGCCTGTCACGGGCAACTGGAATTTGCGCACCATCCGATCGGCGAACGGCGCGGAATCGAGCCGAACCCACCGCACCGGTTCGGTCCCGCGGACCGTCTCGACCCGGCCGCCCCGCGGCAATGCGAGGGTGCGTCGGCCGTCGAGAAAAACAATCGCGTCGTGTCCGGTCGCCACCGTCTCCACCGCGATCAGCGAATCCGGGCTGGTCACCAGGGGCCGCGCGAACAGAGCGTGGGCATTGGACGGAATCACCAGCAGCGCTTCGAGTTCCGGCCACACCACCGGACCGCCCGCCGAGAAGGCGTAGGCGGTGGACCCGGTCGGCGTGGCGATGAGCACACCGTCGCAGCCGAACGCCGACACCGGGCGGCCGTCGACCTCGAGGACCACCTCCAGCACGCCCATGCGGGCGGCGTTCTCGATGCTGGCCTCGTTCAGCGCCCAGCCGCGTTCCACCACCGTGTCGTCGACGCGCACGGAGACGTCGATGGTCATCCGTTCCTCGACGGTGTAGTCGCGCCGCACCACCTGCGAGAGCGCCTCGTCGAGGTGTTCGGCCTCGGCTTCGGTGAGAAAACCGATGCGGCCCAGGTTGATTCCGAGCACCGGCACCGACGCGGCGCGCGCGAGTTCGGCGGCGCGCAGGAACGTGCCGTCGCCGCCGAGCGCGAGCACCATCTCGGTGCCGACCGCGGCCACCAGGTCGTGCGTCATCACCCGCATCGGGTAGCCGTTGGAGGCGCCGTCGTCATCGACGTCGAAGCGGGTGCTGTAGGCCTCGTCCTCGAGCACCCGCAGCCCGATTCCGGCTCCGCACAGGATCTTCGCGACCCGATGCGCGGTATCGGTGATCTCCGGGCGTCCCGGATGCGCGACCAGCAGCACTTCCCTGGCCGGGCTCGCCGCGTTCACTGTGGACCCTCCTGCACCGCACGCTCGATCAGCGCCGCCACACGCGCCGCCTCGTCAGCATCGTAGGCGGCCGCACCGACGCCCGCGCCCGCGCCGGTCGCCACCGGTTCGGCCGCGTCGGGCCGGGCCGGCGCGGACTCCTTGCGCAGCCACAGGAAATACTCCACGTTCCCGGACGGACCGGGCAGCGGGCTGGCCGTCACGCCGCGCGTGCGCAAACCGAGTGCGGCCGCCGCGGCGGCGACTTCGCGCACCACCTCGGCGCGCAACGCCGGATCCCGCACCACGCCACCGGAACCCACCCGCTCCTTGCCCACCTCGAACTGCGGTTTCACCATCGGCAGCAGATCCGCGCCCGGCGCGCAGCAGGCGGCCAGCGCGGGCAGCACCAGCCCCAGGGAGATGAACGACAGGTCCGCGACCACCAGTTCGACGGTGCCGCCGATGAGTTCGGGCGTCAGCGCCCGCACATTGGTGCGATCGTGCACCTGGACGCGATCGTCGTTCTGCAGCCGCCAGATCAGCTGGCCGTAGCCGACATCGGCGGCCACCACCTCTTTCGCGCCCTTGGTCAGCAGCACATCGGTGAAACCGCCGGTGGACGCGCCCGCGTCCAGGCAGCGTTTGCCGTCCACCGACACGCCCTGCGGCTCGAACGCCTCGAGCGCGCCCAGCAACTTGTGCGCACCCCGCGAGGCCCACTGCACCTCGTCGGGCTGCTCCCGCACCAGCAGGGGGGTGCTCGTTTCGACTCCGGTCGCCGGTTTGGTGGCGACCGACCCATTGATCAGGACGCGGCCCGCGTTGATCAGCTCGACCGCGTGTTCCCGCGACCGCGCCAATCCGCGGCGAACCAGTTCCGCGTCCACCCGCGCGCGCCTGGCCACCTCAGATCTTGTCCACCGTGGCCAGCGCCTGCACCAGCACCTCGTGCGCCTGCTCCAGAATCTTGGCGCGGCGCACGATATCGGTGCCCTCCGAGTGCACGCTCGGCGCGCCCGGGAAGCCCGGATTCGGCGCGCCCGCCGACAATTCGGCCAGCAGCGCGTCCACCTCGGTCCGGACCCGATCCGGGTCGGCGAACTCCTGATTCGCGCCCGCCAGATGCTGTCCCGGCAGCGGCGCGCCCGGACGGGGCCCCGGCATACCGGGGTGTCCTCCGGGCGTGCCGGGGTGTTGTCCCGGCGCGGGAATCGGCGGTCGAGGCGTGGGCATAGTCATCGTGGCGATAACGCTACCCGAACCCGCATTCGAACACACGTACCCCGCCGCATCCCGATCCCCCCGCCGACCGGGGCGGCCCCGCCGACCACCGGGCTTACCCCACGCGCTCGCGCGTGTTGCCCGGAAAACCCGTCGCGGGCAGCTGCCGAGATGAGGCGAATGGACAGCGACTTCGAGGAACTGATCGCCGAGACCGCCGTGTTCCCGCCGACCATGGTCGCCACCGAATCGTGGCCGCCGAATCCGGCCGAGGCGACCCCGCTGTTGCATCCACGCGGCGCGGTGGTGGTCGCCGGGCCGGACGAACCACCGCGCTGCCGTTCGACCGCCGCCGCCTTCGACCTGGTGACGAGTAGCCATCCCGCCACCGTCTGGTGGAGCGAGATCGCGCGGGTGCTCGAACCCGGCGGCTACTGACGGACGGCCCCTTCGACGCGTATTCGGCGCTTACCTTGTTCGAGGCGCGAAAACCGTTGTGAGGCCTTACTCCTAGCGCTGGATGGATCGGATCGTGATCGCGCGGCCGGGCGCCTTGGCCAGACGGTCGGCGATCGCCTCGTCGATATCGCCCTCGCCCGGTACCACCGGATCGAGATCGGCGACCGGCTGGTTCAGGGCGTCCAGGGATTCGGCGACATAGGTCGGCATGCGATCGGCGGGCTGGTTACGCAGATCCTCGAGCGTGCTCACGCCGGTGAGGACCAGGAACGACGCCAGGCCGGTGGCGTGGGCGCCGTCGATATCGGTGTCGAGCCGGTCGCCGACCACCAGCGCGTCACGGGTGCCCGCCCGTTCCAGCGCGTCCTCCATCAGCGGCGCGTACGGCTTGCCCGCCACGATCGGCTCCAGCCCGGACGCGTGCCGCAGCGCCGCGACCATGGACCCGTTGCCCGGCGCCAGGCCGCGTTCGGTGGGCAGCGTGGCGTCGGTGTTGGCGGCCACCCACAGCGCACCCGATCGCAGCGCGTAGGCGGCCTCGGCCAGATCCGGCCAGCCGGTGTGCGGCGAATGGCCCTGCACCACGGCGCTGGGCAGCAGGCCGTCGAAGCGACGGATCGCCTGCAGGCCCACGTTCTCGACCTCCGACATCAGATCGTCGGTGCCGACCACGAGCACGCTGGACCCCGGCGGAATGCGTTGCGCCAGCAGCCGCGCGGCCGCCTGCGCACTGGTCACCACCTCGTCCTCGTGGGCGTCGAAACCCAGCTCGCGCAGATGCAGCGCCACCGCGTCCGCCGAACGGCTGGCATTGTTGGTGACATACATCAGCCGCTGCTCGGGCGCGCCCGCCGACAACGCTTCCGGCGCACCGGGAATCCGCTCGTGGCCGCGGAACAGCGTCCCGTCCAGATCCAGTAGCAAGGCCTCGAACCGGTCCCGCAGTCGCATTACGCCGTCCCTCTCACTGTGCACAGATACAGAAACGACCGTGCGGCTGCGCTGTGGCGCTGCCGCACGGTCGAGTTCACTTGCCGGTCCTCAGTTCTCGGAGCCGTCGGCGGGCGTCGCCGCCTTCTCCGGTCCATCGTCATCGGAATCACGCTCCGCCGCAGCGGAATCCGATTCGTCATCGCCTTCGGCGTCGTCCTCGTCGAAGGCCGCGGTCCAGTCCGCGTCGTCGGCGTCCCCGTCCCCGGAGAGTTCGGCGGCACGTTCCTCGGCGTCGGTCTCACCGTCGTGGTCCGCGGAGGCCGCGTTCATGAACCAGGTCAGGGCCTCGTCCTCGCGACCGGCGGCCAGCAGCGCCTCGGCGTAGGCATAGAACAGCCGCGCCGCGGCCGAACCCGTGCGCGCCGGATCCAGCTCCGAGGTCTGCAGCGTCACCACGGCCTGGTCGAACTGACCCAGATCCATGCGCGCGCCCGCCACCACGATGCGCAGCTCGGTGGCCTCGTCGCCCTGCAGGGCGCGAGCCTCGTCGCTGCGGCCCAGCTCGATGGCGCGCTCCGGACGGCCCAGGCCGCGTTCGCAATCCGCCATCACGGCCAGCAGGCCCGAACCGCCCGACATGCGCCGCGCGGTCCGCAGCTCCGACAGCGCCTCGGCCCATTCACCCGCGTGATAGGCCGCGACACCGGCGGTCTCGCGCACCACCGCGATCCGTCCGGCCCGCTGCCGCGCCGCCCGCGCGTGCTCGAGCGCCAGCTCCGGATCCTCGTCCAGCAGCTGCGCCACCATCACCAGGTGCCGGGCCACCGACTCGGCATTGCTCTTGTCCAGGCTCAGCAGGTCGCGGCGCACCGCGGGCTCGAGATCGGAGGCCTGCACGTCGTCCGGCAGCGCCGGCTCATCGGGACGACCCGACCGGCGCTCACCGGTCCGCCCGCCGCCGACCCGCGCGCCCTCGCCGCCACGGCGACGGTCCTGACCGCCGTCGAACGACCGCTCGCCCGCGCCGCTCCCGGCCCGCTCGACATCCTTACCCTCGGCCGCGGCGTCATCCCGCACGAAGCTCTTACGGTCTTCCCGGGGACCACGATCGCGGTCGAATCCCCGTCCGCCACCACGGTTCTCGCCACCGCGAGTGAACCCGCCCTCACGCCGGTCACCACGATCCCGGTTGAACCCGCCTTCACGACGGTCACCGCCACGGCTGAAGCCGCCCTCGCGACGCTCACCACGGTCGAAGCCACCTTCACGGCGCTCCCCACCACGGAATCCGCCTTCACGACGATCCCCGCCACGGTTGAACCCGCCCTCACGACGATCCCCGCCACGGTCGAATCCGCCCTCACGACGATCCCCGCCACGATGGAAGCCGCCTTCGCGACGCTCACCACGGTCGAAACCGCCCTCGCGACGATCGCCACCACGATTGAAGCCACCCTCACGACGCTCACCGCCGCGGAATCCGCCCTCACGACGGTCACCACCGCGGCTGAAGCCACCTTCGCGACGCTCACCACGATCGAAACCGCCCTCACGACGGTCACCGCCACGATCGAAACCGCCCTCACGACGATCGCCACCACGATTGAAGCCACCCTCGCGACGCTCACCACGGTCGAAGCCACCTTCACGGCGCTCCCCACCGCGGAATCCGCCTTCACGACGGTCACCACCACGGCTGAATCCACCCTCGCGACGGTCACCGCCGCGATTGAAGCCACCCTCGCGACGCTCACCACGGTCGAAGCCACCCTCACGGCGCTCCCCACCGCGGAATCCGCCCTCACGACGGTCACCGCCGCGGTTGAATCCACCCTCGCGGTCGCCACCGCGGTTGAAGCCACCGCGGCCACCGTCGCGGTCGCGGTCGGAGCCGGTGCGGCCCTCACCCCGGTAGCCGCCGCGATCGCGGTCGCCCTCGGAGCGGTTCCAGCCACCGCGCTCATTGTCGCGGCCGCGGTTGAAGCCGCCGCCGCCCTCACGACGCGGACCACCGCCGTACGACGGCCGGCCCTGGTCCCGGCGTCCGCCGTCCTCGCGACGACCGTAGCCGCCCTGTCCGGATCCACCGTCATTGCGGCGGAAGGGTTTGCGGCCGTCGTTCTGCTCCGCCACGGTGATCCCTCTCTGTTCTTGTAGCCTGCGGTACCCGGCCACGGCGCTGGAGAGCGCGTGAGGAGGGCGGGTGGGCGATCCACCTACCCAAATTCAATCACGCGCCCTCGAGCTGCTGCGCAGCACAGGGTGGTAAACGCCGAAAGGGGACCCAAGATTGGGTCCCCTTTCGCGAAGGATGTTCCGGCGGTGTCCTACTCTCCCACACCCTGTCGAGTGCAGTACCATCGGCGCAGGTGGCCTTAGCTTCCGGGTTCGGAATGGGACCGGGC
>NZ_JBSGCY010000141.1:0-16460 GCF_053602115.1 Nocardia sp. NPDC004582
GGGCCGCTGGTGCGGACCGCCCACTCCTACGCGTTCGGGCTGCTGCGCGCCTTCGCGGCCGCCCACGGCAATCCGCCGCCGCGCCTGCTGACCGGATCCGAGCAGGACATCGTGATTCGCGAACTGCTGCGCGGCGACCTCGCCGACGGCGCCGCCGGCTGGCCCGAACGTCTGCATCCGGCGCTCACCGCCGCGGGGTTCGCCGAACAATTGCGGGACCTCATGCTGCGGGCCACCGAACGCGGTCTGGGACCCGAGGATCTGATCGAACTCGGGCGCGAACATCGCCACCCCGAATGGGTCGCCGCCGGCCATTTCGCCGAACGATATGAGCAGATCATGATGCTGCGCTGGTCGGTCGGCATGGATGTGCCCGAGGCCAGCGCGCCCGCCCTCGACGCCGCCGAACTCGTCACCGCCGCCCTCGACGCCTTCCACGCCGACCCGGAACTCCTTGCCGCCGAACGCGATCGGCTGCACTGCGTCCTCGTCGACGACGCCCAGCACCTCGATCCCCATGCCGCCCAACTGATCCGCCGGCTCGGCTCGGGCAACGCCGCCACCATCATCGCCGCCGATCCGGACCAGGCCGTCTACACCTTCCGTGGCGCCGACCCCCGCTTCGCCGCCGACCCCGGCACCTCTGCCGAGCGCCGCATCGTCCTCCGCCGCAACCACCGCTCGGCCGTGGCTGTCCAGGAAGTAGCCGACCGCATCGCCGCCCGCCTCCCCGGCTCGGCGACCCACCGCAACCCGCCCGGCGCGCACACCGGACTCCCTCGCGACGGCGCGGGTCGTCCCGGTAGCGCGGGGGATGGCTTCATGTCCGAAATGTCCGGAACCCACTGGGGTGCCCCGGAAATCGAGGGCGAGGTGCGGGTGCAGGTGCTCACCACACCCGCCAAGGAAGCGGCGCTGATCGCCGACCACCTGCGCCGTGCCCACCTCACGCACGGCGTGCCCTGGTCGCGCATGGCCGTGATCGTCCGCTCGGTCCCGCTGTCCCTGGCCCCGCTGCGCCGGGCCCTGCTCGCCGCGGGGGTGCCGGTCCGGCAGCCGCCCGCCGATGTCCCGCTCGCCCGGCGGCGGGGCGCGGCCTGGATGTTGTTGGCGCTGCGCGCGATCACCGCCGGTGACCCGACCGCCGTCCGGCACCCGCGACCCATCGCCTTCACGGCGGACGACGCGCTCGACCTGCTGGCGGGACCGCTGGGCGGAGCCGACCAGATCAGCCTGCGCCGACTGCGGCGCGGTATCCGGCGCACCGTGATGGAGCTCGGCTATCCGCATCGTGACGTCGCGGACGACGCAGCCACGGTGCCCGGCTACGCGGTGGAACCCGTTGTGGTGGAGTCGGACTCGAGCGCACCGCCGCAACGGCTCGCCGCTGACTTCGACGCGGATGCCGATCGTTTCGCCGATCTGGACCGGTCGTCGGCCGAGATCCTCCGGGATCTGCTGGTGGGCGCCGGGAACCGCGTCGTGCTCGAGAAACTCACCCCCGTGGAGGCCGCGCCCCTGCGGCGCGTGCTGAAGGCACTGGGCCGGGCGCGCAAGCTGCGGCGCGAAGGAGCCGGACTCGAGGACGTGATGTGGGGCGTGTGGACCGCCTCCACCCTGGAACGGCGCTGGGTGGGCCAGTCCGAGCGCGGCGGCGCGGGCGGCATGCAGGCCGATCGCGACCTCGACGCGGTGGTCGGGCTGTTCGAGGTCGCCGCGGCCTATGTGGACCGGCTGCCGCGCGCCACCGTCGAGGGTTTCGTGGAATACCTGGAGCAGCAGGTGATCCCACAGGACAACGCGCCGATCACCGACCCGGGTGAGGCGGTGACGATCTGCAGCGCGCACGCGGCCACGGGCCAGGAGTGGGACACCGTGGCGGTCGCCGCCGTCCAGGAGGGGATCTGGCCCGACCTGCGGCTGCGCGGCACCCTGCTGGGCGTCGAGGAACTGGTCGACCTGCTCGCGGGCGTGGGCGGCGCGGGGGAGAAGGTGAGCCGGTCCGCGCCGCTATTGGCCGAGGAGCGGCGGCTGCTGCTGGTCGCGTGCAGCCGGGCCCGGCGATCGCTGCTGGTCACGGCGGTCGAATCGGTCACGGGGGACCAGGATCTGGTGCCGTCGCGCTTCCTGGGCGAACTGGACGCCGACGCCGCCGATGGACAGCCGGGCCGGATTCCGCCGCCCGTGGACCCGGGCCGCGCCCTCGCCATGCACGCCCTGATCGCCGAATTGCGCACCGCCGCTTGTGATCCCGACTCCGCGCCGGAACGCCGGGCCCGCGCCGCCCGGCAGCTGGCGCGGCTCGCCCAGGCGGGCGTACGCGGCGCGCACCCCGACGACTGGTACGGCACCGCCGAGCTGTCCTCGGTCAATCCGTTGTGGGACAGCGAATCCGGGGTCATCTCGCTGTCCCCGTCCACCGTCGACCAGCTCGAGACCTGTCCGCTGCGCTGGGCGCTGGAACGCCATGGCGGCAGCGACGCCGAGAACCCGCACGCCCTCAAGGGCAACCTGGTGCACACCCTGGTGCAGGCCCTGGCCGGGCAGGTCAGCGAAGCCCAGGTGAAGCAGGCCCTGGTGAAGGCGTGGAAGAAGGTCGACCCCACCGCCCGCGACGGCGAGAACTGGCATTCCCGGGCGGAATTGCGCCGCACCGAGACCATGGTCGACACCTTCCTGGCCTGGCTGCGCAACACTCGCGACGAGCTCACCGCCATCGGCGTCGAGGTCCCGGTGGATTGCGTGCTGCCCGCCCGCGGCCCCGGCGAGCTGCCGGTGCGGATCACCGGCCGGGTGGACCGGGTGGAGCGAGATGCCCAGGGCCGCTTCGTCATCGTGGACGTCAAGACCGGCAAGACCCCCATCTCCAAGCAGGCCGCCGAGGAGCACGCCCAGCTGGCCACCTACCAGGTCGCGGCCGCCGAAGGCGCGCTCGGCGAGGGCGAACCCGGCGGCGCCCGCCTGGTCTACGTCGCCAAACCCCATGCCAAGGAAGGCGCCACCCAGCGCACCCAGCCGCCGCTGGACGCCGCCGGCGTCGACAGCTGGCGCGACATCGTGCACCACGCCGCCGAGGCCTCGAAAGGTCCCAGCTACCTGGCCATGCGCAATGACGGCTGCCGCCACTGCAGGGTGGCGGGCAGCTGCCCGGTGCAGGACCGCGGCCGCCAGGTGACCGACGAGTGACCACCGCATCCGACGGCGAACCCGTGGCGGGCGACGACCTGGCCGCCGGAGGCCGCGTCACCCCGCGACAACTGGCCGACGCGCTGGGCCTGCCGCCGCCCACCGACGAACAGGCCGCCGTCATCGCCGCCCCGCCCGGCCCCACCCTGGTGGTGGCGGGAGCGGGCGCCGGCAAGACCGAGACCATGGCCGCCCGCGTGGTGTGGATGGTGGCCAACGGCCTGGTCGAACCCGATCAGGTGCTGGGCCTGACCTTCACCCGCAAGGCCGCGCAGCAGCTCACCACCCGCATCCGCACCCGTCTCGCCAGGCTCGCGGGCGCACCCGTCGTCCGCGACCTCGACCCCAGCGGGCAGCTGCGCGCCCAGCTCGCCGCCGCCGAACCCGAGATCAGCACCTACCACTCCTACGCCGGCCGCCTGCTCACCGAATACGGCCTGCTGCTGCCGGTCGAACCCACCGCCACCCTGCTCACCCAGACCCAGCTGTGGCAGCTCGCCTACCGCGTCGTCTCCACCTGGGACGGCGACCTGGACACCGATCGCAGCCCCGTCGGCGTCACCGAAGCCGTCCTCGCCCTGACCGGCCAGCTCGCCGAACACCTGGTCCGGCCGGACGAATTGGCCACCGCCCACCTGGAATTGGACCGCCTCGTCCACACCCTGCCCGCCGGACCCCGCCAGAAGGGCGGCCCGAAACGGGCGCTCACCGACGTCGTCGACGCGCAGCAGGACCGAGTGGCCCTGCTGCCCTTGGTGGATCGCCTCGCCGAGGAACTCCGCCGCCGCGGCGCCCTCGACTTCGGCGCCCAGATGTCCCTCTCGGCCCGCCTCGCCGCCAACCACCCGGAAGTCGGTGCGGCGGAACGTGACCGCTTCCGTCTGGTGCTGCTCGACGAGTACCAGGACACCGGCCACTCCCAGCGCATCCTGCTCTCCTCCTTGTTCGGCGCGGCCGCCGTGGGTCCGGAATCCATTGCGGCGTCGGGCGACCCGGCCACCCTGACAACGGATACGGCGGCGCTGTCAGGGGATGCGGCGGCGTTGTCGAACGACCGTGCGGCGGTGCGAGACGGCGACGCGGTGCACCCTGGACGGGTTCGGGAGAACGGTCGAGACCTGGCGCGGCGGCCCACTCGCGCCGATGACGACGAACCGGCCGATTCGATCGCCGCACGGGCGCGACGGCAGCCGCTGGCGGTGACCGCCGTCGGTGATCCCATGCAGTCCATCTACGGGTGGCGCGGGGCGTCGGCGGCCAATCTGCCGCGGTTCACCACCGACTTCCCCAGTGCGCCAGGGGTTCCCGCGCCGGTGCTACCGCTGCTCACCAGCTGGCGCAATCCGCCCGAAGCACTGGACCTGGCCAACCTGGTATCGGACCCGCTGCGTGAGCGGGCGGCGCGGGGCGGGGGAGTCACGGTGGACGCGCTGCGGCCCCGGCCCGACGCCACCGACGGACTGGTAGCGCTGGCTCTGGCGGAAACCGTTGCGATGGAACGGGACTGGGTGGCCGAACGGATCGCCGCCGAATGGGCCGAGGCGGCCGAGGCGGAGAATCCGCCGCCGACCTCCGCGGTGCTGGTGCGGCGCAATGCCGATGCCGCGCCGCTCGCCGAGGCCCTGCGGGAACGCGGGCTGCCGGTCGAGATCGTGGGCTTGGGCGGACTGCTGCACACGCCCGAGGTCGCCGATATCGTCGCCACCCTGCGCCTGATCGCGGATCCGGCCGCGGGCAGCGCCGCCGTGCGCATCCTGACCGGCGCGCGCTGGCGCATCGGCGTCTCCGATATCGCCGCCCTGTCCCGCCGTGCCCGGGAGCTGTCCATTCGCCGCCCGGCCGGGCAGACCGACGCGATCACCGACACCGCCACCCTCGACGAGGCGCTGCGCGAGGTCGCCCCCGAACCCGCCGAGAAGGCCGGTCTCGGCGACGCCATCGCGGATCCCGGTGAGGCGGAACAGTATTCGCCGCAGGGGTTTGCCCGCATCGTGGCGCTGGGCCGGGAACTGGGCGCGCTGCGCGAACGCTCCGGGCAGCCGCTGGCCGAACTGGTCGCCGATGTCGAACGCACCATCGGCGTCGGCGTGGAGACCCAGGCCCGCCGCACCCACGCCGCCGCCGGCCGCGAACACCTCGACGCCTTCGCGGAGGTGGTGGCCGGATACACCGCCGACCACCGCTCCTCCCTGACCGGCCTGCTGGACTTCCTCGCCGCCGCCGAGGAGGTCGAGAACGGTTTGGAGCCGGGCGAAGTCGAGGTCGCCCACGACCGGGTGCAGGTGCTCACCGTGCACGCCGCCAAGGGCCTGGAATGGGAGGTGGTCGCGGTCCCGCACGTGGTGGACGGCACCTTCCCGTCCGGTACCGGCACCGCCACCTGGATGGGCGCGCTCGCCGAACTCCCCACCTCGCTGCGCGGCGACCGCGTCCAGGAAGACGCCACCGACGGCGTGCCCGTCCTGGACCTGAACGACCTCTACGACCGCTCCGACCTCGAACGCGCCCTCGACGAGCACAAGAAGGCCCTCGCCGCCCGCCGCCTCGACGAGGAACGCCGGCTGTTCTACGTGGCCCTCACCCGCACCGAACGCGCCCTGTTCGTCTCCGCCCACCACTGGGCCGAGACGGGCTCGAAACCCAAGGGCCCCTCCGGGTTCCTGCTCGAACTGAAGCACGAGACCGAGACGCCCGGCTCGGCGCTGTCCGGCGGCGTGTCGATCGACCGCTGGGACGACCCGCCGCTGCCCGGCACCCCCAACCCCTTCACCGACAACCCGCAGACCGCCACCTGGCCCCGCGACCCGCTCGGCGCCCGCCGCGAATTCGTGGAGGAGGGCGCGGCCCTGGTCAAGGCCGCCCTCGAGGCGCTGCGCGACGAATCCCGGCCCGAACAGATCGAACTCGACTTCGGCCCCGGATTCGGCGGCGCGGCAACCGATTCCGAGAACGACGACGCTTCTCACGATGATCCCCGCGACGAGGACCCCGAGGGCTGGGCCGAGGACGTCGACGCCCTCATCGCCGAGCACCGCGCCGCCGAACAATCGATCCGCGAGGTCGAACTGCCCGGCCAGCTCGCCGCCACCGCCCTGGTCGACCTGCGCGCCGATCCCGCCAAACTCGCTGCGCGCCTGCGCCGCCCGCTGCCCTACCCGCCCAGCCCCTACACCCGCCGCGGCACCGCCTTCCACGCCTGGCTGCAACGCTGGTTCGCGGGCGCGCGCCTGCTCGGCTTCGAAACACTGCCCGGCGCCGCCGACACCACCGACACCGACGCCGACCTGATGCGACTCCAGGAAGCCTTCCTCGCCTCCCCGTGGGCCGACCGCAACGCGGTGGAGGTCGAGATCTCCTTCGAGACCACCATCGCGGGCACCGTGATCCGCGGCCGCATGGACGCCGTCTTCCGCCGCCCCGACGGGGCCTGGGTGATCGTGGACTGGAAGACCGGCGCCGAACCCCGGCGCGGCGAAGCGGATTCGGTCGCGGTGCAGCTGGCCGTCTACCGGCTGGCCTGGGCCCGGCTGGAAGCCGCCCGCAGCGGCCGCCCCGAAGCCGAGGTGCTGGCCCAGACCTACGCCGCCTTCCACTACGTCCGCTCCGGCCGCACCATCGCGCCCGCGCACCTGCCCGGCCCGGCCGAGCTCGCAGCCATCATCACCAGCGCGGCCCCCCGACGCGTGCCAACGCAACCGCCGCTCCCCGACGAACCCCCGCTGCTGGACGAACCGGACTACGACGACCCCGGGCCCACCGAACCCGTCGAGGTCGAATTGCTGCGCCCCCGGCCCGCTTCGGCGCGCCCCCGAACCCGGGAACACCCGGCGTCCCCGGGAGCGTCCGGGGTCGAGGACGACAGCTCGTCACCGGGCTCAGAAGCGACACCCGGCCCGGATGCGCCGCCGGATCTCACGCCGTCCCTGGCTGGGGACACCGGCTCCCGGTCCGGCGCACTCCGGGATCCCCTGCCCGACTTCGACTTCCCGTTGTCCGACTTCGACTTCCCGCCCGATTTCGAGCCGCCACCGGACCCGGAGTCCCTGCCGCCGGACCTCCGGGGATGACTCCCGGGTCGCGGCCCGAGTTCGCGACGCGCCCCGCTGGGAACCACCACGCCCTGGTCGGCCCGGTACGCTCCGGACCTGTGCCGCTGCCAGAAGTGCCAGAAATGAACGGTGATTCGCGTGTCGGGTGATTCCTCGCGCGGACTCGCCGGGCTCACCGATCGGCCCGACTTCGCGCTCGTCGGTGTGCTGCGGATCCCGTCCGCGCAGTCCAGTCCCTGGTATTCGCTGCTGCGGCGACTCGGCCTGGCGGTAGTGCTGCTGGTCGGGGCCACCCTGGTCGTCTACGTCGGCCGCGACGGCTACAACGACAACGCCCGCGAGCACATGGGCCTGCTGGATTGCGCGTACTACGCGACGGTCTCCCTGTCGACCACCGGCTACGGCGACATCACCCCCGTCACCCCGACCGCGCGGCTGATCAATATCCTCGTGGTCACGCCACTGCGGATCCTGTTCCTCATCGTCTTGGTCGGCACCACCCTGTCCGTGCTCACCGAACGATCCCGGCAGGCGTTCAAGATTCAGCGATGGAGGCGCACCGTGCGTAATCACACCGTGGTAGTCGGCTACGGCACCAAGGGCCGCACGGCCGTGGACGCCATGCTCGCCGACGGCGAACAGCCCGGCAATATCGTCGTGGTCGACACCGACCCGCAGGTGCTCGAATTCGCCGCCAACGCCGGACTGGTGACCGTGCAGGGCTCGGCCACCAAGTCGGATGTGTTGCGGCTGGCCGGGGTTCAGCACGCGTCGGCCGTCGTGGTCGCCGCCAACCGCGACGACACCGCGGTGCTGGTCACCCTCTCCGCCCGCGAGATCAACCCCAAGGCAAGGATTTCCGCGGCCGTCCGCGAGGCCGAGAACACCCACGTACTGCGCCAGTCCGGCGCGGACTCGGTGGTGGTGTCCTCCGAGACCGCGGGCCGGCTGCTCGGCATCGCCACCACCAAGCCCACCGTCGTCGACATGATCGAGGACCTGCTCACCCCCGACGCCGGTTTCGCCATCGCCGAACGTGACGTGGAGACCGAGGAGATCGGCGGCTCCCCGCGCCACCTGCGCGACATCGTGCTCGGCGTGGTCCGCGACGGCAACCTCATCCGGGTCGGCGATCCCGAGACCGACGCCCTCGAGGCCCACGACAAACTGCTGTATCTGCGGCGCGTCCACGCCTGATCGGGGCGCCCGTCTAGTCTCGGGGTGTGTCAGCTTTTGAGCTCAATGCCGTTCCGGTGCTGTCGCGTACCTCGCTCGACCGCGCCGAACACCTCCGCTCCGACGAACAAGCGCTGAAAGAGGGCTGGCCCCAGGCCAAACTCCTCCGGATGAACAAGCGCGGCCAGGTCCGCGTCGACAACGGTGGCGTGGTGCTCGAGGCCGCGCTCACCCTCGCCCCCGAACGGGCCCCCGAGGCCGTCTTCCTCGGCGTCGACGGCGACATCCACCTGTGGGCGGTGCGCGACAACACCATCGAGGGCGAATTGGCCGACCTGCGCGCCTTCGGCGCCACCTTCGAACTCGACGACTTCGACACCGGCCTGCTGGCCACCGCCATCGCCGTCCTGAACTGGCACGACAAGGCCGCCTTCAGCCCGGTCGACGGCAGCCCCACCACGCCCGCCAACGGCGGCTGGTCCCGGATCAGCGAAGCCGGGCACGAGGACTTCCCGCGCACCGACCCGGCCGTCATCTGCCTCATCCACGACGGCGGCGACCGCGTCCTGCTGGCGCGTCAGCACACCTGGCCGCAGGGCCTGTTCTCGCTGCTGGCCGGATTCGTGGAGGCGGGGGAGTCCCTGGAACGCTGCGTCGAACGCGAGATCAAGGAGGAGGTCGGCGTCGACGTCCGCGAGATCCGCTACCTGGGCAGCCAGCCCTGGCCGTTCCCGCGCTCGCTCATGCTCGGCTTCGCCGCGGTCGGCGACCCCGACCAGCCCCTGGCCTTCAGTGACGGCGAGATCGCCGAAGCGTACTGGTTCACCAGGGCCGAGGTGCGCGAGGCGCTGGCCTCGGGCGCGTGGGGATCGCCCACCGGAGCCACCGGCGGCGCGGCGAAACTGCTCCTGCCGGGCTCGATCTCGATCGCCCGGACCATCGTCGAATCCTGGGCCGCCGAAAACTGAGGGCGCATAAGGGGGTTCGGGGGCTTGGCCCCCGTCTTCCCTGAAAGGGCGTTCGGGGGAAGCCCCTGAGAGTTCCGCGAGTTGGTGTGCCTCAGCCGAGGGCGGCGAGGGCTTCCTTGACCTGATGCAGGCTGGGGTTGGTGGCGGTCGAGCCGTCGCGGTACTTGACCGTCGGCACAACGTGATTGCCGTTGTTGACGCTGCCGACGAACTCGGCGGCCTCGGGGTGGTCCTCGATGTCGATCACCTCGTAGGTGATCCCGGCCTCGTCGAGCTGGGTCTTGAGGCGACGGCAGTAGCCGCACCAGGTCGTCGAGTACATGGTCAGATCGGTAGCAGTCACGGTCGATGCAACATACTCACCGCTGATCGTGTTCCTGCCGCGGGGTCGATTGTGAGCGGATCGACGGTGGCCGGGAACCGATCGCGGACCGGGGGTTGACGAACAAATAGTAAGCGCGCATACTAATTTCATGACGTTCATCGCCGAAGCCTCCGCCACCTCGACCGCCGCTCCCGCCGCCTTCTTCACCAAATGGGCCGACATGGCCACCTGGCCCGAGTGGAACCAGGACACCGAATGGGTCACCCTCGACGGCCCCTTCGTCCAGGGCGCGACCGGCGTCCTCAAGCCCAAGGGCGGGCCCAAGACCAAGTTCGTGATCACCAAGCTCACCGACTCCGAGTTCATCGACACGTCCAAGCTGCTCGGCGCGCGGCTGATCTTCGCCCACGAGGTCGCCACCATCGCCGGCGCCACCACCGTCACCGTTCGCGTCACCATGGAGGGCCCGCTGCGCGGCCTGTGGATCAAGATCATGGGCGGCGGCCTGCGCGAATCCCTGCAGCGCGATGTCGACGCACTGGTCGCGGCCGCCGAGGCGGTGCTGGTATGAGCACCCGGTACTGGCTCGCCGTGGTCTCCCGCGACCACGTCCGCCGCGGCGTCGAACTCGGCTTCGCACAAGCCAATCACGGCAAACGCGCCGCCGTGGAACGCATGAGCGCCGGGGACGGACTCGTCTACTACTCGCCCCGCACCGGCATGCGCGAAGGCGAACAGATCAAGGCCTTCACCGCCCTCGGCACCATCGCCGAGGGCCCGGCCTGGCAAGTCGAGGAGCAAGGCGGCTGCTTCCGCCCCTGGCGGCGCGCCGTCGACTACGACCGCACCGCCCGCCAGACCCCCATCGACACGCTGCGCGGTGAACTGGACCTGACCAGCGTCCCGAACTGGGGGATCGTGCTGCGGCGCGGCCTGGTCGAACTCACCGCCCACGATTTCGCGGTCATCTCCCGCGCTATGGTCGGCCGGTGATGGCGAATGACGGACTACACACCGAATTCGAGCACGCGGACGAAAGCCCCGGCCTCTTGCTCTGGCAGGTGACCAACCGCTGGCAGGCCGCCCAGCGCGCCGCCCTGGCCCCCTTCGACCTGACCCACGTCCAGTTCGTCCTGCTCGCCTCCCTGACCTGGCTCACCGGCCGGTCGGGCGGCGACCCCGTCACCCAGCGCGACGTCGCCGATCAAGCCGCCACCGACCCCATGATGACCTCCCAGGTCCTGCGCACGCTGGAACAGAAGGGCCTGCTCGAACGCCACGAACATCCCACCGACAAACGCGCCCGCTCCCTGCGCCCCACCGAATCCGGTGCCGCCCTGGTCAATCGGGCCATCGGCGCGGTCGAAACCTGTGACCGCGACTTCTTCGAACCCCTCGGCGCACAGACCCCGCGCTTCACCGAGGCGCTCCGCCGCCTGCGCGACCGCGACTGAATCGCGGTTTCGCGACGCCGCGGCTGTGCGGGGTTGCGCTCCGGTTTCGCGCCGCCACGCGGATGGCCGCCATCCCTGTCGGACTCCGCTGTCATGATGGAGCGCGTGACTGCCGCGACCACCCAGGCCCAGCTCCGGCTCGACGACCTCGATGCCGAGCAGGCGGCGGCCGTGCGCGCGCCCCGGGGACCGGTCTGCGTGCTGGCGGGCGCGGGCACCGGCAAGACCCGCACCATCACCCATCGCATCGCGCACCTGGTGTCGGCCGGGCACGTCCGGGCCGACCAGGTGCTGTCGGTGACCTTCACCGCCCGTGCCGCGGGGGAGCTGCGGAACCGGTTGCGGGCGCTGGGTCTGAGCGGCGAGGCCGGGCAGGTGCAGGCCCGCACCTTCCACGCCGCGGCGCTGCGGCAGCTCAAGTACTTCTGGCCGCAGGTGGTCGGCGACGTGCCGTGGCGGCTGATCGACGGCAAGTTCCCCATCGTGGCCCAGGCCGCGGGCCGTGCCGGCCTGCCCACCGACACCGACAGCCTGCGCGACCTGATCAGCGAGATCGAATGGGCCAAGGGCTCGCTCATCGCACCCGAGGACTACGCGGGTGAGGCGGCCCGCCGCCACCGCGACGTGCCCTACGAGGCCAAGAAGGTCTCGGCCGTCTACACCTACTACGAGGCGCTGAAGAACACCCCCGACGGCCTGCTGCTCGACTTCGACGACCTGCTGCTGCACACCGCCGCCGCGCTCGAGGACTACTCCGCGGTGGCCGAGGAGTTCCGCGGCCGCTACCGGTGTTTCGTGGTGGACGAGTACCAGGACGTCACCCCGTTGCAGCAGCGGGTGCTCGACGCCTGGCTCGGCGACCGCGACGACCTGACCGTGGTCGGCGACGCCAACCAGACCATCTACTCGTTCACCGGCGCGAGTCCGGCCTTCCTGCTGGACTTCTCGCGTCGCTTCCCCGAGGCCACCGTGGTCCGGCTGGAACGCGACTACCGCTCCACCCCGCAGGTGGTGTCGCTGGCCAACCGGGTGATCGGCGCGGCCCGCGGCCGCATCGCGGGCACCCGGCTGCAGCTCATCGGCCAGCGCCCCGACGGCCCGGAACCGGCCTTCGCCGAATACGACGACGAGCCCGCCGAGGCCGCCGCCGTGGCCAAGGCGATCGCCACACTGCTGAGCGAGGGCGTGCCCGCGGCGGAGATCGCCATCCTCTACCGCATCAACGCGCAGTCGGAGGTTTACGAACAGGCACTCACCGAGGCGGGCATTCCGTACCAGGTGCGCGGCGGCGAGGGTTTCTTCCAGCGGCCGGAGGTGCGGCAGGCGGTGTCCGCGCTGCGCACCGCCGCCAATCGCGACGACCTGCCCGACGCCCGCGGCCCCAAGCTGGTGACGCTGGTGCGCGCGGCCCTGGCCGGGGTCGGGCTCACCAAGGAGGAACCGGTCGGCGTCCAGGCCCGGGAGCGCTGGGCCTCGCTGGTGGCGCTGGTGGCCCTCACCGAGGAGTTGGCCGAGGCCGAGCCCGAACTCGATCTGTCCGGTCTGCTGCGTGAGCTGGCCGCGCGCGCCGAGGCCCGGCACCCACCGACGGTGCAGGGCGTCACGCTGGCCTCGCTGCACGCGGCCAAGGGCCTGGAATGGGACGCCGTCTTCCTGGTCGGCCTCGCCGACGGCACCCTGCCCATCCAGCACGTCCTCGGTCCGGACGCGACGGTGTCCGACGAGGCCGCGCTGGAGGAGGAACGCCGCCTGCTCTATGTCGGCGTCACCCGGGCGCGTGAGCACCTCCGATTGTCGTGGGCGCGGGCCCGTTCCGCGGGCGGGCGCAAGGTGCGCCGCCGCTCCCGGTTCCTCATCGGCCTGGTTCCCGACGATTCCCCGGCCTCGCGCATCGCCACCCACACCACCGAGCGGCCCAGCGGCCCCAAGCGGGTCCACCCGACCTGCCGCATCTGCGGCCGCCCGCTGCTCAATACCCAGGCCACCATGCTGGGCCGGTGCTCGCGCTGTCCCGCCGACATCGACACCGGACTGCTCGAGGCGCTGAAGGAATGGCGCCGCGAAAAAGCCGATGAGCTCAAACTGCCCCATTTCGTGGTGTTCAGCGATACGACCTTGACAGCGATCGCCGAACAACGCCCGGCCGACGATCGTGCCCTGGTCGCGATACCCGGCATCGGCGCGAAGAAGCTCCAAACCTACGGCGCGGAGGTGCTCGCCGTTGTGAGGTCGAAAACCGCAGGTCAAAAATAGGTTGTGCGTATCTGTATGGATACCTAATGTGGTTCAGGTGCACAGGGGAAGACCCCGCGCGCACCAAGCACTGATCGCAAACGAGTGAAGGAGGGAGGCAGACCAATGAACAGCAACGCAGGCATCGCGACGACCGGCATCACCGCCGGCCGCGTCAGCATGGCGTCCGTCATGTCCGTTGCGCCCGTCTCCCTCGGGGTCCTCGCCTCGCAGGGGATTCGTATGTCCGGCGTGAGTGGCGATCTTGGTCTTCAGGTCTTTGCAAGCAAAGCCCAAGCGGATCAGCAGATCGTGATCAAGCAGGACAAGCCCAAGGGCAATTGGTACCCGGCAACCGCAGTCGTTGACACCGTCATCGGCTCGGCCGTCGAAACCGTCACAGGCGCAACCGGATCCGAGCGACCGGTGCATCTGCTGGCAGCCCGCCCCAACACCACCGACCCAGCGTCCGTGAACAGGAGTCGACACCGAAGTCGACTCAGGTAGGGATTCACCTCCCAGACCTCCTGGCCACGGATCGCGACAGACGCGAAACCGTGGCCATAGTTTTATCGGCCTCCAGCCACCGGCACCGGTTTCGCGAAACCTACGAACGACCGATGCACGAGCTGAAGGAGAACGACGTGTCCACCACGGTCATCCGTGAACGAGTGACATGCCGCAACACCGTGGCCAACACGACCGCCCGCACCCGCCGGGCCGTCACCATCAATGTCCCCTGCCGCGCCGGCAACCCCGACCTGTGGTTCGCCGAGGCCCCGGCCCAGCTGGAAGAGGCGAAGGCGCTGTGCGCCAGCTGCCCGATCCGTCAGGGCTGCCTGTCGGCCGCCCTGGATCGTGCCGAGCCGTGGGGTGTCTGGGGCGGTGAGATCTTCGACCAGGGTGTCGTGATCGCCCGCAAGCGCCCGCGTGGCCGCCCGCGCAAGGTCACGGTGGCATGACCGCCCCGGCATCCGGGGGAATTGAACGCATACGACCCGCTTACCTGGAGGTAGGCGGGTCGTTTTGCGTCTGCTGACAATAACTCTCGTAGTTCTCAGGGGCTTCCCCTGAAACCCCTGCCGCCGGAGCGCCGGGGCGAGCGCTTCTTGGAAGCCCTCCGTTTACGAAGCCGCGCGGCGGGTTTCGGCGTAGCCGGGGACCCAGTCGTTCATCAGTTTCATGAAGGGGACTTCGGCGTCGAGCTGGGCGCAGATGCCGACCGAGCCGCCCAGGACCCGGAAGATCATCACGTGTTCGGCCGGAAGCTGCAGGGAGCGGGCCGTTTTCATCATCTCGGCATTGGAGATGTCGGTGGCCTTGCCCGCGACGCGTTGCATCCAGCGGCGGGTGAAGTGGAAGGTCTCGGTCTTGATCGGGTCGGTGAAGGGACGCAGATAGTCCTGAATCTCCTCGATGCTCACCGTCTTTCCGGGAATGACCCAGCCGTGGTCGTGCAGCAGCGCCACCAGTTCGTCGAAGCGCTCCTCGACCTCCAGCGCCACCAGTTCACCCAGGATCTTGGGGAAGCCGTTGGGCAGCGGCGCGCAGGCGCCGTAGTCGATGACCGCGAGCCGCCCGTCCTCGAGCACCATGAAGTTGCCCGGATGCGGATCGGCGTGCAGCAGTCCCGCGATGGCCGGTGAGCTGAAATGGAATTCGCCCATCAGCGCCGCCACCCGATTGCGCAGCTCGACCGTCCCTTCCGGATCGGCCATGCCCTGCTGGATGATTCGCGAGACCGGGGTGGCATTGTCGAGCCATTCGGTGACGATCACCTTCGGCGCGCTGGCCACCACCTTCGGCACCAGGAACCGCGGGTGCCCGTTGAACGCCTTGGCGAACTGGCGCTGGTGCCCGCCCTCGATGCGGTAGTCCAGCTCCTCCTCGGTGCGCTCGCTGATCTCGGCCAGGATCGGCTTGATCTCCGCGCCGGGGATCAGCGCGCCCATCATGCCCGCCATCCGGTTGAGTGTCTTGAGATCGGCGCGCAGCGCCTCGTCGGCGCCCGGGTACTGCACCTTCACCGCGACCGTGCGGCCGTCGGACCAGACCGCCTTGTGCACCTGGCCGATGCTCGCCGAGGCGGTGGGCTGGTCGTCGAATTCCCGGAAGCGTTGCCGCCAACCGGTTCCCAGCTGCTGATCGAGCTGGCGGTGGACGGCCGCGACCGGCATGGGCGGCGCGGCGGCCTGCAGTTTGGTGAGCGCCTCGCGGTAGTGCTCGCCGAACTCCTCGGGGACGGCGGCCTCCATCACCGACAGCGCCTGGCCGAACTTCATGGCCCCGCCCTTGAGCTCTCCGAGCACGGCGAACAGCTGTTCGGCGGCCTTCTGATTGAGCTCGGCGTTGATCTCCTGCTTGTCTCCCCCGGCAAGTTTGCGGCCGAATCCGACGGCCGCCCGCCCTGCGATGCCGAGCGGAATCTTGGCCAGCTTGGCATTGCGGGAAGAGCGCTTGCTCACAATCTCTGACACGTTCCCATCATGCCGATGTCCCAGACGGTCCGCCATGGGATTCGGGTGTTCTGCCGGGTGACGAGGGGGAGTGGTTTCCATCACACCTCCGCGTCCGCGCCGCAACCGCAGTCCGGGTGCGGCGGCCAGGTCCGCCGATCCAGCCGCGGGGTGTCCGGGTCCCATTCCAGGGTGGCGTTCAAACTCGCGGGTGGCTGGTCGGCGCGCCCGCGCGCGAGGGTCTCGATCTCGCGCAGCGCCAGCGCCGCGGTGAGCGCGGCCACCGCCGGGGAAGCGCACCCGACCCGGCCCAGCAGCTGCGCGGCCAATTGCGGCCAGGCCGGTTCGGCCGCGGTGCGGAACAGGTCCGCGCATCGCAGGCACACGGTTTCGCCCGGTAGCACCAGTGGGCCCACGATCCCGCGACCGTCGCGGATCCGGAGCTGCAGGTGCGGAATGCGATGGCGCATAAGGTCGGCGACCAGCCCCGGATCGGGCACCAGGGTGTCGGACAACACCAGCAGGTCCGGCCGCTCGGCTCCCGACCCCGGGCCGGGTTCCCACCCGCATGGCCGCCTGGCGCCCGGCCCGTGCGCGCCCAGCGCCTTGCCGCC
>NZ_JBSGCY010000142.1:0-15812 GCF_053602115.1 Nocardia sp. NPDC004582
GCCCGCCGCGGGCGCCCTGATCCGCCTCGACGCCCTCGACGTCGGACTCGCCGCCTGGCGGCTCGGCGCGGGCCGGGCCCGGCAGGGCGACCCGGTGCAGGCCGGGGCGGGCGTCGAAATGCACGCCAAGCCAGGCGATTCCATCGCCGCGGGACAGCCGCTGTTCACCCTGCACACCGACACCCCCGAGGCCTTCCCGGTGGCGCTGGACCTGCTGCGCGGCGCGTTCACCATCGACGGCACCGTCCAGTTGCCGCCGCAACCGCTGATCCTGGACCGGATCACGGCCTGAAGATGAAGGATTCGCGCCGGTCAGCAACGTGACGGCAACGACATGCCGAACTGTGGGTGAGTCCGGTCAACCAGCCTGCCGCAGAACGGGAATGCGGCTAACGTTGCTACATGACTGGACCGACGCCCCTCACTCTCGCCTCGATCCGCCAGGCTCCCAAGGCGGTCCTGCACGATCACCTCGACGGCGGGCTGCGACCCGCGACGGTGCTGGAACTCGCCCGCGCCGCCGGATACGACCAGCTACCGGCAAGCGACGCCGAATCCCTCGGCGCCTGGTTCCGCGACGCGGCCGACAGCGGCTCGCTCGAGCGGTACCTGGAGACCTTCGCCCACACCGTCGCCGTCATGCAGACCCCCGAAGGGCTGCGCCGGGTCGCCCGCGAATGCGCCGAGGACCTGGCCGCCGACGGCGTCGTCTACGCCGAGGTGCGGTTCGCGCCCGAACAGCACATCGAGGCCGGGCTCAGCCTCGACGAGGTGGTCGAGCACACCATCGCCGGATTCCGCGAAGGCGAGGCGGCCGCCGCCGCAGCGGGCACCCCCATCACCGTGGTCTGTCTGCTCACCGCCATGCGGCACGCCGCCCGCTCCCGCGAGATCGCCGAACTCACCGTGCGCTGGCGCGACCGCGGCGTCGGCGGCTTCGACATCGCGGGCGCGGAAGCCGGCTACCCGCCCAGCCGCCACCTCGACGCCTTCGACTACATGCGGGCCAACCTCGCGCACTTCACGATTCACGCGGGCGAGGCGTTCGGGCTGCCGTCCATCCACGAGGCCGTCGCGTTCTGCGGCTGTGAACGACTCGGGCACGGCGTGCGCATCACCGACGACATCACCGACGGTCCCGACGGGCCGGTGCTCGGCGTGGTCGCGAACTATGTGCGGGACATGCGGATTCCGCTCGAACTGTGCCCGTCGTCCAATGTGCAGACCGGGGCGGTGCCCTCGATCGACAAGCATCCGTTCGACGTGCTCGCGCGGCTGCGGTTCCGGGTCACCGTGAACACCGACAACCGGCTCATGAGCGACACCACCATGAGCAAGGAGATGCTCAAGCTGTCGGAGACCTTCGGCTACGGCTGGAGTGATCTGGAACGGTTCACCATCAATGCCATGAAGTCGGCGTTCATTCCGTTCCCGGAGCGGCTGCGGCTGATCGACGAGGTGATCAAGCCCGGCTACGCCGTGCTGCTGGGCTAGCTTCCGCCGGACATGGGATGGCTTCCGCCGGAAAGCGATTCGAGCCGCACCTGTCGGGGTGCGGCTCGAATCGTGCCGGGGCGGGACCGGATCAGCGCTGCTGGAGGCGGGCTTCGAAGCTGACCTCGAGCGCCTTCCACGCCTCGGACTCGGCCTGGAACGGCGGGTTCGGGGCCATCCGGGTCGGGTCCGGGTTGAGCAGGTAGGAGACGTACCAGCCCAGGGGAGTGGAGACCGCCAGCGCCGACTCGACCGTCTCGTCGTCGGCGTAGTCGGCGGCGTCGGTGAACAATTCGACCGCCAGGTCGAGCTGATCGGTGTCCACGGCCTTGGGTCCCGACGCCAGGTCCTCGGACAGGCCGGGCAGCACGTAGACGTTCTCCTCGTCGACCTCCACCTCGAGCGAACCGTCCACGGCGGCGGTCTGTACCTCGCCGTAGGTGCTCACCCGGGCCAGATCGTGGTCGTGGTCGTCGGCCAGGTAGCGGGCCAGGGCGCGCTCGGAACCGAAGACCGTGATCGAGCCGTCCTTGCCCAGGAAGATCGGCTCGTCGTCGACGTAGCAGCGCAGCGTGAAGAAGGTGCCGTCCGAGGAGATGATCTTGACCGGGTCGATGCCGACCTCGTGCCAGAAGGACAGCTCACCCTCCTCGTCGTCCTCGTCCAGGTCGACGTCCTCGATCTCGTCGTCACCCTCGGCCGCGTCCTCGGCGTCGACGATGTTCTCCTGCGCCGCAAGCAGTTCCGCCTCGGCCACCGAGACCGCGTCGGCGTCCACGTCGGGCACCACCACCACCGAGTCGATGGCGTCGATGACGGCTTCCCAGTCCTTGGCGATGGCCGCGCCGACCTGGTCCCACAGCTCCTCGCCCTCACGCCCGAGGAAGGCGCTCACGCCACCGGCCAGCGCGCCCAGCACCGGGTGCGAGCCGAAGAACTTGGTGACGGGGTCGAGTTCGCACACGTCGCCGATATTGCGGACCATCTCGAGGGTCTCCTCGAGCTCGGAGACCACCTCCGGGTCCGGGTCGTCGGCGGCCAGCTCGGGCACGCCGACCAGATCGAAGACGAACTGCTCCTCGGGCTCCAGTTCGGCCGCCGACAGACCGGCGATGATCTTCCAGGCCGGATGATCCACCAGATCGTTGTCGGAGTTGGTGCGGATGAACGCGGCCAGCTCCGCGACGGAGTCGAAACCGTACAGGTCTTCCTCGTGACCGAGGAATGCCTGCCACTCATCGTCACCGTCTCGCCAGCGGGGTGCCCAGAGGGTGACAAGATCGCCTTTGGTCAGGCCGAGCGCGATCGGGACGATGTCTCCAGAAGCCATGACCGGAAGCCTATCCAGTCGTCGCGTCAGGCACTATCCGGGTCGCCCCCAACATTTTTTGAAATCAGCGCGTCGTCGAGGCGGGTGATGATCCGGGCCCGCCGCGCGGTCGCCTCGTCGGCGGCGCGGCGCGCGGCCCACAGAATCAGCCGGGAGACCTCGGCCGGCGGCCGGGACGTCACCGACTCGGCCAGCCACAGGCCGGTCAGGGCGCCGCCGGCGTCCACCTCGGCGGTGACCGAACCGTCCGCGGCGGCGCACCGGCCGCGCACGCCGCCCAGGTCGCGCAGGGTCGCTTCGAGGTCCTCCAGTGTGTCGGTGACGCCTCGGACCAGGGCGTCCATCTCGGCGCTCATCGGTTCCGCGACCAACCGGCCTGGCCGGTATCGGCGTCGTCGAGCCGATCCAGTTCGGCCACCGCGGCCCGACGGCTGGGCAGTCCGAGCCGGTCCAGGACCGCGTCCGGCACGCCCGCCGCGGCCAGCTGTTCCCGCCGCCGCGACCGTGCCATCAGCGCGGACCGGTGGGTCAAGCGCAGGATCTCGTCGGCGAGAGCCTGTGCGCCGTACCGGTATTCGCCGCGCTCGAACCGGATCTCGACCGGCAGCCCCTGATCGGTGGCCGACACCCGCACCGTGCCCGCCCGATTTCCGGACGCCGCCACCGTCACCGGCGGCACCGGTGCCGCTTCCCGGGGGCCGCTCATGCCGTGGGCCTATAGAAACCGAGGAACCGCATGCCCGAATTCTCCGTTCGTATCGGTCCGATCTGGACGGGATCGCCCGCCTCCACCAACTGCCCGTTCCCGATCACCAGCGCCACGTGCCCGTCCCACACCGCGAGATCGCCGGGCATCAAGCCCCCTGGACCGACACTCGCGTGCCCGAGCCCCTGCTCCTGCGCCAGCCGCGGCAGCGAAACCCCCGCCTCCCCGTAGGCCCATTGCGTCAGCCCACTGCAATCCAGCCCCACCCCCGGCGTCACCCCACCCCACACATACGGCGTCCCCACCGCACTCAACGCCTTCCGAACCGCCTCCGCCGCCTGCTCGTTCGGCGCCTCCACCCGACTACCGTCCGGCAACGTCACCCACACCCCACCCTCATGGGTCCGGCTGCCCGGCGAATCATGGCCGATCCCGGCCGACTTCGGCGTGAACGCGGACGCCGGGGTGGTCCGCACACCGCCCGGCGAGCGCCCGGCCCCGAGCAACGTACGCCCGACAGCCTTGATCGTGTCACCGCCACCCGCGACCGGATCGCCGGGCGAGGAGGCCGGGCCGACAGGAGGCCATCGATCGCCGGGGTGCGTGCCCGCCGCGGCCGGGACGGTCCCCGCCGCATCCGGTGAGGGGCTCGCCGCCGGAGCAGTGCCTGCCCCTTCGGGAAGCGGACTCGCGCCGGCGGGACCGGTGCCCGCGTCGGCCGGAACATCCGCGATATCGCCCGGCGCATCGCCCCGGGGAGTCACGATCGCCGGTGCCGGAATCGGACCGCTCAACTCCGCCATGGCCGCTGTCTCGCTCGCCAACTCCGCCCGCACTCGCTCGACCACCCGCACGGCTCGGCCGATGTGGTCGATCGCCGACTCGACCGCGGCCGTCGCCCCGGCCGGCGTATCCGCGGTCGCTCCGAGAGCGGCCAACTCGGCCCGGAACTCCCGCAGCACCTCCTCCAACTCCCGCCGCCCGTTCGCGACCTCCGTATCCGCGCGGTCCAGGATCTCCGCCATCGCCCGCCCTCGTTCGGAAGCTGTCGCCGCCGTGGCCTGCGTCCGTAATGCGCTGTCCAGTGCCGCATCCCCGGCTCGCCCCCGCCACGCGTCATACATCCGATCGACATCGCCCCGGCTCTCGGCCCGCGCCTCATCGACCATCCGCACGCTCTCCCGCAGCACCTCGGCGGCGGTACTACGCCCGGACCCGAAACTCCGCAGCAGCTCGACGATCGGCCTCTCCAGCTCGGCCGCCATGTCATCGCTCATCGACGACCACCCGGCCGAATCGCCCTGAAGGGTCGGCACGTTCGGCCGGTGCCGAGCCCCCGGCGCGAACTGGGAGGTCTGCCGACTTCGGAGCCGGACACCGAGTCGTCCGCGGAATCCACAGGCATCGAGCTGGTTCGGCCGGCTCGTCCGAAAGCGGTGCTGGTCCGCGGCGGTGGATCGCAGTTCGACCGTGCGGTGCGCGGACGCCGAGGAATCGCGGCTCGCGGTGAGTGGGCGCGGTGGCGGCACCGCGGATGGGCGGGCTTGCCGCACAACGGCTTCGGGGTGCGACGGTCATGCGTCGAGCTCGGTGGTGGCGCGCAGGGCGGCGGCCCGGACGCGGTCGTGGTCGGTGTAGGTGGTGACGGCGGTGTCGGTGGCGGCGCTGGTGGCGGTGAAGAGGGTGGTGAGGTGGGCGAGGGCGGTGGTGTGGGTGGCGTGGGCGCGCGCGTAGGCGATGCGGAGGTCGGCGCCGATGAGGCCGAGGGTGCCGGCGAGGGCGGTGGGGTCGGCGGTGGTGGCGTGGGTGGTGGCGGCCGCGAGGCGGGTGGCGAGGGCGGTGGTGGCGGTCGCGTAGGTGGCCAGGCCCTCGGGGTGGATCGAGATGTGCACGGGTGCCCCCTTCTTGCCCGGTCGGCGGGCGGAAATGTGGTGTACCGGCTTGGACGCGGGCGGGGGCCGGATGGTTCCGGATAGGGAGAATCGCGGTGGAGGGATCTTCAGGGCGGGCGCTGACCTATGGTTTTCCTATGCGCACACTCGTTGTGGACCATCCGCTGGCCGCCGCGTTGTTGACCACCATGCGAGACGCCCGGACGACTAATCCGACATTCCGGGCGGCGCTGCGGGATCTGACCGGGATTCTGGTGTACGAGGCCATGCGGGACGCGCCCGTCGAGCGGTTCCCGATCGCCACGCCGGTGGCGGCCGCGGAGGGGACTCGGTTGAACGCGCCGCCGCTGTTGGTGCCGGTGCTGCGGGCCGGGCTGGGGATGGTCGAGACAGCGGAGAATCTGATTCCGGATGCCCGGATCGGGTTCGTGGGGCTGGCCCGGGACGAGGAGACGCACCAGCCGACGCCGTACATGGAGTCGCTGCCGGAGGATCTGTCGACCACGCCGGTGATGGTGCTGGATCCGATGCTGGCGACCGGCGGATCGATGGTGTACACGCTGGATCTGCTGGCCACGCGCAACGCCCGCGACATCACCGTGCTGTGCGTGGTGGCCGCGCCGGAAGGCATCGCGGCGCTGGAGAAATCGGGTCACGCGGTCCGGCTGGTCACCGCCTCGGTGGACCGCGGCCTCAACTCCGACGCCTACATCGTGCCGGGTCTCGGCGACGCGGGCGACCGCCAGTTCGGGCCGCGCTGAACGATTCCCGGGCCGCGCCGAACCACTCCCGGGGCGCGGTTCCGGAAGCGGTCGCGGCGGCGGCTCAGAGCTGCTGGAAGTACTTGCGGAGCTCCGCGAGCCGCTGCGCGGCCACGGCCTTCGCGTCGTCGAGCGCGTCCGGCCCGGCCACGGGTTCGAACACTTCCAGGTAGCACTTGAGCTTGGGTTCGGTGCCGGACGGGCGCACCACCACGCGGAACGAATCCGCCTCGAAAACCAGTGCGTCGGTACGCATCCGGCCCCGCAACTGCGCCATGTCCGTGCACGCCACAGGTTCTCCGGCGATCTCGGCCGGGGGAGTCTCCCGCAGCCGGGCGACGACCGCGGCCGCGGCCGACGCGTCCGCCAGGCGCAGCGACACCTGATCTCCGGCGTGTACGCCGAATTCGACCGCGTACTCGTCGAGGACATCGAGTACGGTGCGGCCCTGGGCTTTCAGCTGGGCGACCAGATCGGCGGCGACGACGGCGGCCGAGATGCCGTCCTTGTCGCGCACCGCGGACGGATCGACGCAGTGCCCGATCGCCTCCTCGTACGCGTAGACGAGACCCGCACCCGCGCGGGCCAGCCATTTGAATCCGGTCAGCGTCTCGGCATACCGCGCCCCACGGGCCGCGGCGATCTTGCTCAGCAGCCGCGAGGACACGATCGTGGTGGCGACCAGGGCGTCCGGAACCGCCGTCCGCAGCACGAAATCGCCCAGCAGGACGCCTGTTTCGTCGCCCCGCAGCATCCGCCACCCGTCCGGCCCGCGCACGCCGAGCGCGCACCGGTCCGCATCGGGGTCCAAGGCGATGGCGAGATCCGCGTCGAGCCGCTCGGCCAGATCGAGCAGCAGATCGGCGGCCCCCGGCTCTTCGGGATTGGGGAACGCGACGGTCGGGAAGTCCGGGTCCGGCGCGAACTGCTCCGCGACCACCAGTACCTCGTCGAATCCGGCGCCCCGGAGCGCGGCGACGCCCAGTTCTCCGCCCACGCCGTGCATGGCGGTCAGCACGATCCGGATATCGGCGCGCCGGCGGACATCTCCCGGGTGCGAGCCCGCGGCGGGACCATCGGCGGTCGCGGCGACGCCCTCGCCCGGTGCCTCGCCACCGATGAGGTGAGGCAACCGGGTGACCCGGGCCAGGTAGCGGCGGACGATCTCCTCGCCGATCGCGTCCGGTGCGGTGCCCTCGGGCAATGCGAGCAGTGCCGGGTCCGGGGCGGTCGGGTCGGGATCGGTGCGGGGGATATGGCCGTGGACGGCGTCGATGCAGCGCTCGATCTCGGTGTCCGCAGGCGGGACGATCTGGGAGCCGCCGTCGAGATAGACCTTGTAGCCGTTGTCGGTGGCCGGGTTGTGGGAGGCGGTGATCTGCACTCCCGCAACGGCTTTCAACTCCCACACCGCGAACGCGACCACCGGGGTCGGGACCGGGTGGGTGAGCGCGAGCACCGAGAACCCGGCGGCGGCGAAGACTTCCGCCGCGGCCGTGGCGAATTCGTCCGAGCCGTGCCGGGCGTCGCGGCCGACGATGACGATCCCGCCGCCGAGGCAGCGGTCGCGCAGCCAGGCGGCGATGCCCGCCGACGCCCGCGCGACGGTATCGATGTTCATCCCGTCCGGGCCGTCCTGGAGCGGACCGCGCAGCCCGGCGGTTCCGAAACGCAGCATGCCCGCGCGCCTAGAGGCGTTCCAGCACGCCGCGCAGCAGTTTGCCCAATCTCGGTGCGGCGGCGTGGCCTTCGGCCAGGACCTCGGCGTGCGAGAGATGCTGTCCGGTGACGCCGGCGGCCAGGTTGGTGACCAGCGAGATGCCGAGCACCTTCGCGCCGCCCTCCCGGCAGGCGATGGCCTCGAGCACCGTGGACATGCCGACCAGGTCCGCGCCGATGGTGCGCAGCATGCGGATCTCGGCGGGCGTCTCGTACTGCGGCCCGGTCAGGCCCGCGTACACGCCCTCGGTGAGGCTGGGGTCGATTTCCTTTGCCAGCGCCCGCAATTCGGGATCCCAGGCGTCGACCAGGTCGACGAAGTTCGCGCCTTCGATGGGGGTGCGGCCGGTCAGGTTGATGTGGTCGCTGATCAGCACGGGTTCGCCGACCGAGAGCCCGTCGCGAATGCCGCCCGCCGCATTGGTGAGCAGCACGGTCTGCGCGCCCGCGGCCAGCGCGGTGCGCACATTGTGCACAACCTGCCCGGGCGTGTGGCCTTCGTAGAGATGCTGACGGCCCATCAACAGCAGTACGGGCGAGTCGCCAACCTGAACCGAATGGATCGTGCCCTGATGGCCCTGCGCCGTGGGCGATCCGAACCCCGGCACTTCGCCCATGGGGATCGATGTGGATGGTTCACCGATAACGGCGGCAGCCTCCTGCCAGCCTGATCCCAGCACCACGGCGACGCGATGCTGCTGCACTCCCGTACGTTCGGCAATGGCTGTGGCGGCTAGTTCGGAAACCCCGCCCATGGCCTTCTCGGCTAGCATGTCGCCCACCCTAGTCGTGTTTGATTGCCTACGCTTCGCTACGGCGGGTTCGCGGCCCTGGTGGTCTCGTTCTTCCCTCCCTCCGCTCCTCCGCTTCGCTCCGTCGCTCCACTCAGTCCAGAACGAGACGGGCCGCGAACTCCGAGGCTTGCTACCCGCCAGTAGTAATGCCTGTTGGCGGGCGTTACTCTCTGCGCATGGCGTATTTGAAGCGTGACGGGGATGTGTTCGTGCTGTTCCTCGGTACCGAGGGTCAGACCATCGACAGCGAGAACCGTTTCCACCCGGACTGGATCACCGAGGTGCACGCGCTGCTCGACGAGGTCGAGGCGTCCGAGGGCCCGGCCGCGCTGGTGGTCACCGCCAACGGCAAGTTCTTCTCCAACGGCCTCGACACCGACTGGCTGTTCGGCAATTTCGACAAGAACTGCTGGTACCTGGACCGCGTGCACTCGCTGTACTCCCGGCTGCTGACCTTCGGCATGCCGACCATCGCCGCGGTGAACGGACACGCCTTCGGCGCGGGCGCCATGCTCGCCACCTCCTGCGACTTCCGGGTCATGCGCGCCGACCGCGGCTTCTGGTGCCTGCCCGAGGTGAACCTGGGCATGCCGTTCACGGTCGCGATGAACGCGCTGCTCACCAACCGCCTGATCAACCAGGTCGCGGTGGAGGCCATGACCACCGGCCGCCGCTACGGCGCCGACGACGCCATCGCGGCCGGAATCGTGGACGCCAAGGCGGACGCTGAATCGTTGCTGGCCACCGCCATCGCGCGCGCGGACCTGCTCAAGGGCAATCGCAAGCCGAACCTGCCGGTCATCAAGAAGGCCCTGCATCAGCAGGCGCTGGCCGGGCTGGCGGTGGAGACCACCCCCGAGAACCTGGCGTTCAACCCGTAACCGACCGCCCGCACCGGAGATTTTCCGGCTTACCTGCTGCGACAGAGTTGCGCGGCAGTGCGAGACTGTTGGGATGTCACCATCGCGCAACGGCGATGACCGGAGATCCTGCGCACCGATCGGGCGTCCCGAGACGCCCGTGTCGTCGTCGCATCATCCGGCCGTGGCATCGGCCGATCCGGCATTGCTGGCCGCGGCCGATGCCGCGGTCGCCGGCTATCGGGATCAGCTGATCGCGCTCTCGCACGATATTCACGCCGAGCCCGAATTGGCGTTCGAGGAATTCCGCAGTGTCGCCAAGACGATCGAGCCGCTGCGCGAACGCGGATTCCGGATCGAATCGGGTGTGGCGGATCTGCCGACCGCATTCACCGCGGAATTCGGCAGTGGCGAACTCGTTGTGGGTATTTGCGCCGAATACGACGCTTTGCCCGAAATTGGTCACGCCTGCGGGCACAACATCATCGCCGCGTCCGCGGTCGGGGCGGCGCTCGGGCTGGCCGCGGTCGCCGACGCCTGCGATATCACCGTGAAGGTGCTGGGCACCCCCGCCGAGGAGTCGGGCGGCGGCAAGGTGCTCATGCTCGACCGCGGCGTCTTCGACGACCTGGCCATGGCCATGATGGTGCACCCGGGCCCGGAGGACATCGCCGGTGCGCATTCACTGGCCCTCGCCGATCTCTCGGTGGTCTACAGCGGCCGCGAATCACATGCCAGCGCCGCGCCCCAATACGGGCGGAACGCACTCGACGCCGTCACCGTCGCGCAAGTTGCTTTGGGTTTGCTGCGTCAGCATCTCCTCCCCGGACAGCAGCTGCACGGTATAGTCGGGTCGGGCGGCGTCGCCCCCAATATCGTGCCCGGTCACGCGGAACTGCTGTATTACCTACGTGCGGTCGACTCCGCGACCCTCGATGATCTGATGCAACGAGCATCGGCTTGTTTCGAGGCAGGTGCCCTGGCAACCGGATGCACCCACGAAATCCGGAAGCTCGCGCCGACATATACCGAGCTCACTCCCGATAGCGCACTACTGTGTGCCTATCGCGAGCAGATCACCGCGCTCGGCCGCGAGCCCATCGCCCCGGAATTCGAGGCGGCACGGCCGCTGGGCAGTACCGATATGGGCAACGTCACCAATGTCATCGCCGGCATTCACCCGGTCATCGGCATCGATGCCGGGGGCGCGGTGACCCACCAGCCCGCCTTCGCGGCGGCCGCGGTCAACGCCTCGGCCGACCGGGCCGTGCTGGACGGGGCAACGGCGTTGGCCCGCACGGCGATACATATCGCGGGCGACAAAATGCACAGGGACAGGTTGTCGGAGAGAGTCGGTCAACGGCAGTTTCAGCGACAGGAGGACATTCGGTGAGCACAACCGGCCGGTCCGCGGCGCGGGTCAACGGGCCACTCGCGGCGGGATGCGTGACCACGCAGCCGCCGTCGAGCGTCGCGATGGAACCGGTTTCCGGGCACGAGGCGGTGGAGTCCTGGCTCGCCGAGCACATGGACGACCTGACGGCGTGGCGTCGCCACATCCACGCCAACCCGGAACTGTCCCGCACCGAGTTCGGCACCACCGAATTCGTGGAGTCCTGGCTGGTCAAGGCCGGTCTAGAACCTCGCAAACTACCGAGCGGCACCGGCCTGATCTGTGACATCGGCCCCGAGGGCCCGCGTATCGGCCTGCGCGCCGACATGGACGCGCTGCCGCTGCAGGAGTACACGGGCCTGCCGTTCGCCTCCACCGTGCCCGGCGTCTCGCACGCCTGCGGGCACGACGCGCACACCACGATCCTGCTCGGCACCGCGCTGGCGCTGGCCGAGATCGAGGACCTCCCGGTCGGCGTGCGGCTGGTGTTCCAGCACGCCGAGGAGGTCATGCCCGGCGGCGCCATCGACATGGTCGCCGCGGGCGCGATGGAAGACGTCTCGCGCATGTTCGCGCTGCATTGCGACCCGCGCCTGGAGGTGGGTCAGGTCGGCATCCGGGTTGGCGCCATCACCTCGGCCGCCGACACCATCGAGCTGATCCTCGATTCCCCCGGCGGCCACACCTCCCGCCCGCACCTGACCAGTGACCTGGTCTACGCCATGGGCACCGTCATCACCGGCCTGCCCGGCCTGCTCTCGCGCCGCATCGACCCGCGCACCAGCACGGTCATGGTGTGGGGCGCGGTGTCGGCGGGCAAGGCGCCCAACGCGATTCCGCAGACCGGCATGCTGACCGGCACCGTCCGCACCGGCGATCACGCCACCTGGTCCCTGCTCGAGCCCATGGTCCGCGAGATCGTCGAGGGGCTGCTGGCCCCGACCGGCGTGCGCTACCAGCTCAACTACAAGCGCGGCGTGCCGCCGGTGGTGAACGACGAGCAGGCCGTGCGCATGTTCGAGGACGCCATCCGCGGCCTGGGCCCGGACGCCCTGGCCGACACCCAGCAGTCCGGCGGCGGCGAGGACTTCTCCTGGTACCTGGAGGAGGTGCCCGGCGCGATGGCGCGGCTCGGCGTCTGGTCCGGGCAGGGCGAGCAGCTCGACCTGCACCAGCCGACCTTCGACCTCGACGAGCGCGCGCTCGCCGCCGGTGTGCGGGTCTTCACGAATATCGTGCTGAACGCCCGCTGACCTGGCGAGGACCCCGACGAGAAAGCCGGGCCGCACTGAAAAGTGCGGCCCGGCTTCGTTTTTCGGCGGCAGTGTTCACTTGGCCTTGGCGGCGATGTCGCCCCAGGCGTGCCAGCGGTCGATCTCGATCCAGACCGAGACCCGCTTCTGATCCCGGACCGGGTATTCGCCGCCGGTGTAGTGCTCGGCGATGCGGTCGATGACCGCGGAGTCGGCGTCGTTCTCGATGGAGACGATGCGGCCCTGGATGCTCACGTGGCTGTACCAGTTGTCGCCTTCCAGCACGGTCAGCGTGATCCGCGGATCCTCGCGCAGGTAGTCCAGGCGCTTGCGGAAGTCGGCCAGGTTCACCAGGATTCGGCCGTCCTCGTACAGGTACCAGGTGGCGACCGAGACCGGCTGCCCGTCGGGGCGGTTGGAGGCGAACACCGCGGGGTTGGGCCGGGACAGGAATTCGGCGATCGGGGCGGGTACGGGCGTGGCGGGCATCGGCTTCCTCTTTCGACGGTTCGAAGGTCGTTCCGGTTCCCGCAACACCACTGCCGGGCCCTACATTCCGAAGGTGCCCGGACCCACGTTCTTACTGTTGCGCGTGCGTAGCGCGTGCACGTAATCCGCTGGCGCGCCCGCCTTCTCCGCGGCGTCGGAGATGACTCCGATGTAGCGGGCCGAGGGTAGCCCGCCCTCGTAGGCGTCGAGCACGTAGAGCCAGGCGAGCACCGGCTCGGTGGCCGGGCCCTGGTTGGGGGTGACGCGCAGGCGGATCTTCTTGTGGATACCGAAGTCCGAACCCTCCCAACGGTCGAGGCTCAGCTCGTCCTCGCCGGGAACGTCGTACAGGACCACGAAGACGCGTTGTCCGGGCTCTTCGACCACCGTCGCCAGCGGTCCCTCCCAGCCGATGTCGTCCCCGGCGAAGGTGAGTCGCCACCCTTCCAGCCAGCCGGTTCCGTACACAGGGGAGTGCGGACAGCGCTTGAGCATCTGCTCGGGATCCATGTTGGACCCATAGGCGGCGTAAATCGGCACCATAAGAGCCTATCGAACAATCGCCGTAAGCCGTCCCTGATCCCGATCACAAGGCGGTTCGTCGCAAAATTTGATTGCCTCCGCTTCGCTACGGCGGGTTCGCGGCCCTGTTACCTCGGTCTTCCCTCCTCCGCTCCTCCGCTTCGCTCCCCCGCTCCGTCAGTCCAGACCGAGGCGGGCCGCGAACTTCGAGTGATTTGCGCGACTCTCCGGCTATGACGAGCAACCTTCGCAGATGGGATGCGCCACAGTGACAAAATCGTCCGGAGATGCGGTTAAAGCGGCAAGGAGCTGGGCGGATAACGTTAGGTACCGGCAGCGGAGATCCCGGGGCCGGAGCTCGAGCGGAGGAACAATGACCCGCATTGCGATCATCGGTGGGGGCCCCGCCGGATATGAAGCGGCGTTGGTAGCGGCACAACACGGCGCGCCGGTCACGCTGATCGACAGTGACGGCATCGGCGGCGCGTGCGTGCTGTGGGATTGCGTGCCGTCCAAGACGTTCATCGCCTCCACCGGGGTGCGCACCGATCTGCGCCGCGCCCGGGACCTGGGCATCACCGTGCACCCGTCGCAGGCGCAGGTGCGGCTGGCCGAGGTGAACTCGCGCGTGAAGGCGCTCGCGCAGGCGCAGTCCTCCGATATCCGCGCCAAGCTGATGACCGCGGGCGTGACCGTGCTGTCCGGCTACGGCGAACTCATCGACCAGGCCCCCGGGCTGGCCACCCACCTGGTGAAGGCCACCCTGGAGGACGGCCAGCAGCGGGTCATCGAGGCCGAGGTGGTGCTGATCGCCACCGGCGCCAGCCCGCGCGTGCTGCCCGGCGCGGAGCCCGACGGTGAGCGAATCCTGAACTGGCGCCAGCTCTACGACCTCAAGGAACTGCCCGAGACCCTGGTCGTCGTGGGTTCCGGCGTCACCGGCGCCGAGTTCGTCTCCGCCTACACCGAGATGGGCGTGCAGGTGAAGGTGGTCTCCAGTCGCGACCGCGTGCTGCCCGGTGAGGACGCCGACGCCGCGCTGGTGCTGGAGGAGGCGCTCGCCGAGCGCGGTGTGGAGCTGGTCAAGCACGCCCGCGCGGACGCGGTGGAGCGCACCGCCGACGGCATCGTGGTGAAGCTGTCCGACGGCCGCACGGTCACCGGCACCCACGCGCTCATGACGGTCGGTTCGGTTCCGAACACCGATGGGCTGGGGTTGGCGCGGCTCGGCATCGAACTCGACAAGGGCGGTTACCTGCGCGTGGACCGGGTGTCGCGGACCACCGCGCCGGGCGTCTACGCGGCCGGCGACTGCACCGGTCTGCTGCCGCTGGCGTCGGTGGCGGCCATGCAGGGCCGCATCGCCATGTACCACGCGCTGGGGGAGGGCGTGCAGCCGATCCGCCTGAAGACCGTTGCCTCCGCGGTGTTCACGCGTCCGGAGATCGCGACGGTCGGCGTCGCGCAGACCGCCATCGACGAGGGCGAGGTCCCCGCGCGCACGGTCATGCTGCCGCTGAACACCAACCCGCGGGCCAAGATGTCGGGCTTGCGACGGGGTTTCGTGAAGATCTTCTGCCGTCCCGCGACCGGTGTGGTGATCGGTGGCGTGGTGGTCGCGCCGATCGCGTCGGAGTTGATCCTGCCGATCGCGCTGGCGGTGCAGAACAACCTCACGGTGAACGATCTGGCACAGACCTTCTCGGTGTATCCGTCCCTCACCGGATCGGTCACCGAGGCCGCGCGGCAGCTCATGCGGCACGACGATCTGGACTAGCCGCAACGTGTTTCGCACCGCTTGTCACCGGCCCGTCTTGCTGCCTTGTCTCCCTTGTGATTAAGTTCGCGGCGGAAGCGATCGGCAGGGCGGTCGCGAGTGTTACGTATCGGGGGTGATCGTTTCCCTCCGTTCGGTGCTCTTCGATGCCCAGGCTGATCGTGCCGCCGAGGGACGAAGGAATTGAGCGAAACGTGAAGCACCGCAAGCCGAGTCGGATCAAGGCGAGCACCTCCCTGACGCTGGCCGGTGCGGCCGCGGTGGTGTCGCTGCTGTCCGCGCCCGCCAGCGCCGCCCCCGCCGACCCGGGCGCCGTACCGGCCGATCAGCAGCAGCCCGACGGCGCCCAGCCGCCCACCGACACCCCCACCCCGGACCCGAAGGCGCAGTCGGTTCCCGCGCCCAAGCCGGAGAAGACGCAGCCGGGCACCACCAAGCCGCAGCAGAGCCAGCCGGGCGTCACCACCCCGACCACGCCGAACAACGCCGCGCCGGACAACGGCGCGACCCAGCCCGAGCCGGGTCAGCCGCAGGGCGCGACCCAGCCCGACGCGACCAACACCCCGAAGCCGGACGCGACTCCGAAGCCGGACGCCAACGCTCCCAAGCCGGATGCCAACGCGCCCAAGAACGATCAGGGCGCGCAGCCCGCGGGCATCGTCGACTCCGCCGGCGCGCTGGTCCTGGAGCAGGTCTCCGACCGCGTCTCCGCCCTCGTCGCCGAGCACGGCAACGACGCGCAGGTCGGCTTCCACGGCCACGAGAACCTGGGCCTGGCCGTCGCGAACTCGGTGTACGCCGTGCGCGCCGGCGCCACCCAGA